>CAVJTU010000051.1:12162-21534 GCA_963652495.1 uncultured Oscillospiraceae bacterium | reverse complement strand
GTAGAGCGCTGCGTTCGGGACGCAGAGGTCGCAAGTTCAAATCTTGTCGCCTCGACTGCCAAAAGGCAAAGGAAAAAAACAAGGCTTGTTGGTCAAGGGGTTAAGACGTCGCCCTCTCACGGCGAAAACAGGAGTTCGATTCTCCTACAAGCTGTTATGCTCTGCATTTGCAGAGCATTTTTTTTATACTTAAATCAAAAATATGTTTGATAAACACAAATGAACGGTAAGTAAAATATCTTGACAGGAAGAATCATTCAATGGTATAAAATGATGTGTGCGTCAAAAAAAGATTGATACACACTTGAAATAAGGAAGGAAATGTAAATGGCAAAACAGGCAGCATATAATGCAGACAGTATTACGGTACTTGAAGGACTTGAGGCAGTCCGCAAGCGTCCGGGTATGTATATAGGAGGCGTTTCTGTCTCCGGTTTGAACCATTTGGTATATGAAATTGTAGATAATGCAGTAGATGAGCATTTAGCAGGATTTTGTAATCATATAGAGGTAACATTAGAAAATGATGGCTCTGTTACAGTAAAGGATAGCGGTCGCGGCATTCCGGTCGATCGTCATAAGCTTGGTGTGTCTGCAGAGCGTGTTATTTTTACGACACTTCATGCGGGCGGTAAATTTGATAATACTGCTTATAAAACCAGCGGAGGTCTTCATGGAGTAGGTTCCTCTGTTGTAAACGCGCTTTCTGAATATTTGGAAATCCGTATCGCAAAGGACGGATGGATTTACTATGATAAATATGAGAGAGGAACACCAGTCATTGAGTTAAAGGACGGCCTTCTTCCTAAAAAGGGCAGAACAAAGGAGACTGGCACCTGGATTAATTTCAAACCGGATGCTGAAATATTTGAGCGTACTCGTTTTTCGGCGCAGCCGATCATGAGCCGTCTCCATGAGACTACTTATCTGAATCCGGGTCTGGAGATTGTTTTTATAAATAAGAGAAGTGGTGAGGAGGAGACGATCACCTACTGTGAACCAGACGGAATCTCCGCTTATATTCGCGAATTGAACAAAGGAAAAGAAACTGTCCACGATATCATCACCTACACTGGAATAAGCGATGGTATTGAAGTAACTGTTGCGTTCCAGTTTGTAAACCTGTTTGAGGAAAAGCTGCTAAGCTATTGCAACAATATTTATAATACAGACGGTGGTACACATCTGACTGGTTTTAAGACGAAGTTCACGCAGGAGATCAACAGCTACGCAAAGGAACTGGGTATCTTAAAGGATCCTGCAAAGTTTACAGGGCCGGATACGCGCTGCGGTATGACCGCGATCGTTGCAATCAAGCATCCGGATCCGATTTTTGAAGGTCAGACAAAGACAAAGCTCGGCAGTCAGGATGCATCCAAGGCCGTGATCAATGTAACCGGTGAGCAATTGGAGCTTTATTTTGATAAGCATGTTGAAGTATTAAAGAGCATCATTGGCTGTGCTGAAAAGTCTGCGAAAATCCGAAAGGCAGAGGAAAAGGCAAAATCGAATCTCTTGACAAAGCAGAAATATTCTTTTGATGGAAACGGTAAGCTGGCGAACTGCGAGAGCAGGGACAGCAGCCTGTGCGAGATCTTCATCGTAGAGGGAGATTCCGCAGGCGGTTCCGCAAAGACCGCAAGAGATCGCCGCTATCAGGCTATTTTGCCAATTCGAGGAAAGATTTTAAACGTCGAGAAGGCTTCGATTGACAAAGTTCTTGCCAATGCCGAGATCAAATCTATGGTTCAGGCATTTAATTGCGGCTTCTCCGAGGGATATGGAAACGATTTTGATATTTCTAAGCTTCGTTATGACAAAATTATCATTATGGCCGATGCCGATGTTGATGGTGAGCATATCAGTACCCTTCTAATGACCTTTTTCTATCGTTTCATGCCAGAACTGATTCAAGAGGGGCATGTTTATATCGCCATGCCGCCTCTGTATAAGGCTGTGCCAAAGCGCGGTCACGAGCAGTATCTGTACGATGACATTGCACTTGAAAAATACCGTAAGACTCACAAGGATTTCACATTGCAGCGCTATAAGGGATTGGGCGAGATGGATGCTTCCCAGCTGTGGGAGACGACACTCAACCCGGAAAGCCGCTGCTTAAAGCGCATCGAGATCGAGGATGCGAGACTTGCAAACGAGATGACCGAACTGTTGATGGGCAGCGACGTAGAGCCGCGAAGAGAGTTTATCCATAAGCACGGCCGCGAAGCAGAGTTGGATATCTGACAGGCAGCAAATCGAGGTGTGGCTTTGAAGCATTACTCAAATATAAGATACAGTGAATGGTGAAACGAAAGGAAATTAAGATAAATGGCAGAAACAATCATTACAACGGAATATTCGTCTGAGATGCGAAAATCCTTCATCAACTATTCGATGTCCGTCATTACGGCACGAGCAGTTCCAGATGTAAGAGACGGATTAAAGCCGGTTCAACGAAGGGTGCTTTTTGCGATGGACGAGCTGGGATTGAATGCGGATAAGCCGCATCGAAAGTCGGCTCGTATCGTCGGTGATGCGATGGGTAAATACCATCCGCACGGCGATTCCTCTATCTATGATGCACTTGTTGTATTGTCGCAGGATTTTAAGAAGGGGATGGCACTTGTTGATGGCCACGGAAACTTTGGCTCTATCGAGGGTGATGGCGCAGCTGCGATGCGTTACACGGAGGCTCGTTTAAAGAAATTTACACAGGAAGTATATCTGGCCGATCTTGATAAAAATGTCGTAGATTTTGTACCAAATTTTGATGAAACAGAGAAAGAACCATCCGTTCTTCCGGTTCGTGTACCGAATTTTTTGATCAATGGCTCCGAAGGTATTGCCGTCGGCATGACAACAAGCACACCGCCGCACAATCTGGGTGAGATTATTAATGCAGAGAAGCTGCTGATGGATTTTCCAAATGCAACGACAGCAGATTTGCTGGAGATCATCGAGGGACCGGACTTTCCGACCGGCGGTATCGTGACCAATAAAGATGAGCTTCTTTCCATCTATGAGACAGGACGCGGCAAGATTCGCATCCGCGGTAAGGCAGAGATCGTGCGCGGCAAGCGAAAGAGCGACCGCGATAAGATCGTGATCACCGAGATTCCGTACACAATGGTTGGTGCCAATATCGGAAAATTTTTGAGTGATGTGGCATCACTTGCCGAGTCCAGAAAGCTTCCGGATATCGTTGATATCTCAAATCAGTCCTCAAAAGAGGGGATACGCATCGAAATTGAACTAAAGAAAGGCGCTGATGCAGAGCGTATTCTTGCAGGGCTGTTTAAAAAGACAAAATTAGAAGACACATTCGGCGTTAACATGCTTGCAATTGTGGATGGAAGACCAGAAGTGCTTGGATTAAAGGAAATTTTAACGCAGCACATCAATTTCCTTGTGGACATCAATACCAGAAAATATACAAGTCTTCTTGAAAAAGAGCGAAACAGACGCGAGATTCAGGAAGGCTTGATTCGTGCAGTTGATGTGATTGATCTGATTATCGAGATTATCCGAGGAAGCAAGACGTTAAAGATGGCGAAAACGTGTCTGTCAGAGGGCATTACGGAAGGGATTAATTTCCGCACTGAAAAGTCCCGCAAGCAGGCTGCAAAGCTGATGTTTACTGAAGCGCAGGCTGCTGCAATCCTGGAGCTTCGTCTGTCTAAGCTGATCGGACTTGAGTTAGAGGCATTACAGGATGAACACAAAAAGACGATTGCAAAGATTGCCGCCTATGAGCGCATTCTGGGCAGCAAGAAGGCGATGTACCAGGCAATCCAAAAGGAACTTGACAGCATCCGCGAGCATTATCAGGTGCCGAGACGCACGAAAGTGACAAACACGGCACTTGCTGTATTTGAGGATGAGCCGGCGGCGGTATCGGATGTTGTATTTGTAATGAATCGCTTTGGCTATGTAAAGCTGGTTGACAAGGGTGTATTTGAACGGAATGAGGAAACCATACGCAGTGAAAGTGTACGATTTGTTTCATGCAAAACAAACTCGCGTTTGGCAGTGTTTACGAAAGAAGGTGTGCTGCATTATCTGAAGGCTGATGCGGTTCCGCTCGGAAAGGTGAAGGATAAGGGTGTACCGATTGACAATTTGTGTAACTACAGCAGCACTGATGAGAATATTCTGGCTGTCTTCAGCGATGAAGAGTTAAAGGAAAAGACGTTCCTTTTTGTGACAAAGAACGGATTGATACGAAAGACAGCGGGTGCTGAACTTATCAGTATCAAAAAGATGATTGCTGCGGCGAAGCTTAGTGAAGGCGACTTGCTGGTAGCAATTCTTGACGCGTCAAAAGAACTGGTCGCTGTTGTGACCAATAAGAGGCATGCAATCAAATTTACAACAGGAGAGGTTCCTCTCCAGAAAAAGACGGCGGCAGGCACAAGGGCAATTAAGCTTGAAGAGGGGGAAGAGGTTATTTTTGCAGATGTGTTTGATTCAAAGGAAAAAGTTTTTGCAGACATTCAGGGAAAGAAAATTGAACTGAGTAAGCTTACAAAAAAGAAGAGAGATGCAAAGCCTGAGTTGATCAAGTGATTGACTTTGGGCATATCGGAAAGGTGAAGATTCATGGATGACTACAGACCGGAGTATGAGGAAACTCCACGGATGACTGAGTTTCGAAAGCGCAAGGAAAAGGAATTGAGACGCCGCCGCCGCAACAAGTGCCTGATGAAGATTATAATGATTGTGTTTGTGATTTGTGTGATTCTTGCAGCGGCAGCAGTGATTCTGCATATGACAGTCGGATTTGACTTTTTAAAGAAAAATAAACAGACTGTAAATGCAGGCGAAACGATTGCAGGTGAGGATAATTTATCAGATAAAGATGAAAGCGAGACTCTGTCAGAAGAGCAGACAGAGCAGTCTGTAAAGACCTCTGAAGCAGATACGAGTGAAGCTGAAACAGAGACGGCAAACACTGCAAAGACTGTAAAAAAGCATGAGGATCCGAGGGAGGATGTCTGGAATCATTATTCTAACATGTTTATTGCATCAAAAGTAAATACGTATCTGAATGTGCGAAATCAGCCGACAACAGATGGTACAATAATCGGAAAACTGACAAAGTATTCAGGCGGCGAACTGATTGAAGATATGGACAATGGCTGGTGGCATATTAGTTCTGGCGGCATTGACGGCTATATCTGGTCTGAAAACTGCGTAACCGGAGATGAGGCAAAAGAGGTGGCACTCGAACATTGTATGCAAATGGTTGAGGTTACAACGGAAAAATTGAATGTCAGAAGTGGTCCGGGGCTGGAGTATGAAGTCTGGACGACGCTCAATGCAAATGAAAAGCAAGTCGTAGAGGAAATGGATGGCGATTGGTTAAAAATTGCATTCAACAGTACATATGGATATATCAATGCAGAATATGTAAAGACAGGCTTTTACCTGGTGGAAGCCATTCCGTGGAGCAGCATTTCCGATTGTTCTCCGACACGCCAGCAGATTTTAACGTTTGGCGAGCAATATCTGGGAACTCCGTATGTGTACGGTGGAACCAGTCTGACAGGTGGTATTGACTGTTCCAGCTTTGTTCAGCAGTGTTATGCAAGTGCAGGATTCTCTCTTCCAAGAACATCACGTGAGCAGGCAACCGTAGGTACACAAATTTCGCTTGACCAGGCAAAACCGGGTGATTTGCTATTCTATGCTGATGCAACCGGAACCATTGACCATGTTGTCATGTATCTTGGCGATGGCAAGATTCTTCACGCGGCGCTGTCATTTGGACAAGTCACGATCAGCAAGTATAATTATAGTACAGAACCAGTGCGCGTAGTGAATGTAATCGGAGATTAAAAAATCCCGGACGGTTGTCTCAGTGAACCGCGTCCGTCGTAGTGCCGTTTGAGTTATTGAAAAAACACTTGACCTTTAATAAAATATATGATATAAAAGGCATATAGGTTTTTATGGTAAAAGAGTGGGCTTGCGAGTCCACTCTTTCTATGTAAATACCCACATGAAAAATAGCAACAAAACAGGCAGATACGCTGCAGCAAAAGACGAACCTGCTGGCGGCGGGAAAGGGCAGGAGTATGAGAAGAAAAGAAGAGATTGAAGCATACGCAGAAAATCTGTTTTTGCCGATCACACAGAAGCATGGATTTGAACTGGTCGATGTGGAGTATGTTAAGGAGGCAGGAAGCTGGTATCTGCGTGTCTACATTGACAAGGAAGGCGGTATCGCGGTTGATGACTGCGAAGTGGTAAGCAAAGAGGCTGATCCGCTGCTGGATGCAGATGACTGCATTGAGGAAAGCTATATCCTAGAGGTTAGTTCTCCGGGTCTTGGAAGACCGTTAAAGAAAGATAAGGATTTTGCAAGGAGCATCGGTGAGGAAGTTGAGGTTCGATTGTTCCGCGCAGTAAATGGCTGTAAGGAATATACCGGACTGCTTGAGGCATATGACAAGACAACCGTTACACTGACACTGGAGAACGAAGAGACGTTGGTGCTTGAGCGGACAAACATCGCACTGATTCGCCTTGCACTTGATTTTTGACAATTGATTTTGACTACATTCGCCTGGCTGGCAGCTGCTGGAGCAGTGAAAATTGCAAGTGGGTGGATAAGGAAATAGAGAAAGGAAAGAGATAAGAATGAATACGGAATTAATGGAAGCATTAAATGTCCTTGAAAAAGAGAAGAATATCAGAAAGGAAGTTGTCTTAAAGGCGATTGAGGAATCTCTGATTCAGGCATGTAAGCATCATTTCGGAAAGAGCGACAACATCTCCGTAACGATGGATTACAACACTGGAGAGTATGAGATTAACATGGCAAAGGAAGTTGTTGAGAATGTAGAGGATCAGCAGACACAGATCAGCCTTCCAAATGCGAAGATCCTGGACAAGAGGGCTGTTTATGGTTCCACCGTGTATGTAAAGGTAAATTCCAAGGAGTTTGGCCGTATCGCAGCACAGATTGCGAAGGCAATCATCCTTCAGAAGCTGCGTGAGGAAGAGAATCGCGCGGTATATGAGCGTTATAAGCTGATGGAAAAGGATCTGGTAAGCGGTGTGATTTCCAGACATTTCGAGCGCAAGGGTGAGGATGGAAAGTCTTCCACAAATGTCAGCGTAAACCTTGGAAAGGCAGAGGCTACCTTAATGGCAGGCGAGCAGATCAAGGGGGAAACGTATGATGTCAATACCCGTATGAAGTTCTATGTTGTTGAAGTAAAGGATCTGCCGAAGGGTCCGAAGATCCTCCTTTCCCGTTCCCGTCCGGAGCTTGTAAAGAGACTGTTCGAGGCAGAGGTTGCCGAGATCAAGGATGGCACTGTAGAGATTAAGGCAATCAGCAGAGAGGCCGGTTCCAGAACAAAGATGGCTGTTTATTCTCACGATGAGAATGTTGATGCAGTCGGTGCCTGTGTCGGTGTCAACAGCTCTCGTGTGAATGCGGTTGTAGATGAGCTTGGCGGTGAGAAGATCGATATCGTAAACTGGAATGAAGATGCAGCATTGTTCATTGAGAATGCTTTAAGTCCGTCAAAGGTTATCTTCGTTGCAGTTGACGAGGAAGAACGTTCCGCACTTGTTGTTGTACCGGACAGTCAGCTGTCACTGGCAATCGGCAAGGCAGGACAGAATGCACGTCTGACCGCAAAGCTGACAGGCTACAAGATTGACATTAAGAGTGAGAGTCAGGCTGAGGAAGAGGGCGTTCTTGATGATATTGATTTCAGCAGTGCAGAGGAGTTTGAGCAAAATATGCCTGATCAGCCGGAAGAAATGACGAATGAAACAGCAGAGACGCTGTGACAGTCTAAAATGAGGATCAGGAATAAGAGGTGATAGAGTGGCCGTTGTAAAGAAAATCCCGATGCGTCAGTGTGTAGGATGCGGGGAAAAGAAAAGCAAAAAGGAGCTGATCCGCATTGTCTGCTCACCGAAGGAAGATTCTGACGGTGTGACGATCGGATTTGATCTGACCGGCAAGAAAAACGGACGGGGCGCATATATATGCAGTAATGTGGTCTGTCTGGAGCAGGCCAGAAAGAAGAGGGCTCTGGAACGGGCTTTAAAGACAGAGGTTTCGCAGCAATGCTACGATGCTCTGAAAAAGGAGTTGGAGCAGATTGAACGATAAAGTAATATCCCTTTTAGGGTTGGCAGAGCGCGCAGGTAAGATTGCAAGCGGCGAGTTCGCAGCTGAAAAGGCAGTGAAGACAGGAAAAGCACGTCTGGTCGTTGTAGCGGATGATGCTTCTGATAACACAAAAAAGAAATTTCGTGACATGTGTAAGTATTATCAGGTACCTTTGGCATGTTACGCGCAGAAGGAAGTGCTTGGTCACGGAATTGGCAAAGAATTTCGTGCGTCATTAGCAGTTCTTGACAGCGGTTTTGCGAAAGCAATAGAGAAACAGTTGGACAACAAGTAAAGAAAAGGGTCGGTGATACATTTATGGCAAAACTCAACATTCACGATTTAGCCAAGGAATTAAAGAAAGAAGAAAGTGAAATTATCAGCTTATGCTCCAGCAAGGGTATGAGTGGTGTAACAAGGGCAACCATGCTTCAGGATACCATGGTAGAGGAAGTAAGAAAGGCATTCAAGAAGCCGGCAGAGGCATCTGATAATACTGCTTCCGACAAAGATGGTGCGCCGAAGAAGAAGCTTCGTCTGCTGTTCCATCCGGAAAACAGCACGAAGCCAATCACTAAGAAGAAGTATTCGGATGGTGTAAAGAAGCCGGAGGGTGAGAAGGCAGAGGCACCAGAGAATGTAAAGGCAGAGGCACCAAAGGAAGCTTCAGCAAAGGAAAATATGCCAAGAGACAATACAAAGAATGAGCGAAATGAGTCCAGATCTGCGAATGATGGAAGTGGAAATGGAAACAGAAGAGACAACAATTCCAGACGTGAGGGCAGCTACGGTTCCAGAGACGGCGCAAGACGTGACGGCGGAAACGGTCAGGGAGGCGCAAGACGTGACGGCGGAAATGCTCAGAGCAATACAAGACGTGACAGTGGAAACGGTCAGGGAGGCGCAAGACGCGAAGGCGGCTACGGTTCCAGAGACGGTGCAAGACGTGACGGCGGAAATGCTCAGGGAGGCACAAGACGCGAAGGCGGCTACGGTTCCAGAGACGGCGCAAGACGTGACGGCGGAAATGCTCAGGGAGGCGCAAGACGCGAAGGCGGCTACGGTTCCAGAGACGGTGCAAGACGTGACGGCGGAAATGCTCAGGGAGGCACAAGACGCGAAGGCGGCTACGGTTCCAGAGACGGCGCAAGACGTGACGGCGGAAATGCTCAGGGAGGCGCAAGACGCGAAGGCGGCTACGGTTCCAGAGACGGTGCAAGACGTGACGGCGGAAA
>CAVJTU010000051.1:0-12137 GCA_963652495.1 uncultured Oscillospiraceae bacterium | reverse complement strand
GGCGGCTATGGCAATGGTCAGGGCGGTCAAAGACGCGAAGGCGGCTATGGCAATGGTCAGGGCGGTCAAAGACGCGAAGGCGGCTATGGCAATGGTCAGGGCGGTCAAAGACGCGAAGGCGGCTATGGCAATGGTCAGGGCGGTCAAAGACGCGAAGGCGGCTATGGCAATGGTCAGGGCGGTCAAAGACGCGAAGGCGGCTATGGCAATGGTCAGGGCGGTCAAAGACGCGAAGGCGGTTATGGCAATGGTCAGGGCGGTCAAAGACGTGACGGCGGAAACAGTCAAGGCAATTTTGGCGCAAGACGTGATGGTCAGAGAGGACAGAGAACTGAGAGAGAAAATCTTGATTCAATGGGAACCGGAATGACCAAGAGCGAGGCAAGAGGCGGCAAAGGCTTAAACAAGAAGGAACGCGAGATCCGCGAGAAAGAAAGACAGAATCAGGAGAAAAATTCCAGATTCACTGAGAATACACGCAACATCTCCAAGATGAAGCAGAACAATAAGAAGCCAGAAGTTCAGCCGAAGGAGGAAGAGGATGATGGAATCAAGACAATCACTATTCCGGAGACTTTAACACTGGCAGAGTTAGCAGAGGCAATGAAGCAGCAGCCGGCAGCACTTGTAAAGACACTCTTTATGAAGGGTACCATGATGACCATCAACGCTGAGCTGACATTTGAGCAGGCTGAGGAAATTGCACTTGAGTTCAACTATATCTGCGAGAAGGAAGTAAAGGTTGACGTTATTGAGGAGCTTCTTCGGGAGGAGGATGATCCGGAAGAGACGAAAGTTTCCAGACCTCCGGTTGTCTGCGTAATGGGTCACGTTGATCATGGTAAGACTTCTCTTCTGGATGCAATTCGTTCAACCAATGTAATCGCAAAAGAGGCTGGCGGAATCACGCAGCACATCGGTGCATATATGGTTAAGTGCAACGGACAGGATATCACCTTCCTGGATACGCCGGGTCACGAGGCATTTACTGCAATGCGTATGCGCGGTGCTCAGGCAACTGATATCGCAGTACTTGTTGTCGCAGCAGATGATGGTGTTATGCCGCAGACCATCGAGGCAATCAACCACGCAAAGGCAGCGGAGGTTGATATCATTGTAGCAGTCAACAAGATTGATAAACCAAGTGCAAACATCGAACGCGTTAAGCAGGAACTTTCTGAGTATGGACTCGTTGCTGAGGATTGGGGTGGTCAGACCATCTTCGTTCCGGTATCTGCTAAGACGCATGAGGGAATCGACACTCTGCTCGAAATGATTCTGCTTGATGCAGAGATGAAGGATTTGAAGGCAAACCCGAAACGTAAGGCAAGAGGTCTTGTCATCGAGGCACAGCTTGATAAAGGCCGTGGACCAGTTGCCACCATTCTGGTTCAGAAGGGTACCATTCATGTCGGTGACAATGTGGCAGCAGGCTCCTGTTATGGTAAGGTTCGTGCAATGATTGACGATAAGGGTCGCAGAGTGAAGGAAGCAACCCCGTCCATGCCAGTTGAGATTCTTGGTTTGAATGATGTTCCGAACGCAGGTGAGATCTTTGTCTGCACCGAGAACGAGAGAGAGGCAAGAAGCTTTGCTGAGACCTTTATCAAGGAGAACAGAGAAAAGCTTCTGGCTGATACGAAGACACAGCTTACTCTTGACAGCCTGAATTCTCAGATCAAGGAAGGAAGCTTAAAGGAACTCAATCTCATTGTCAAGGCTGATGTTCAGGGTTCTGTTGAGGCTGTAAAGCAGTCACTTTTGAAGTTATCCAACGATGAGGTTGTTGTTAAGATTATCCACAGCGGTGTTGGTGCGATCAACGAATCTGATGTATCTCTGGCATCCGCATCCAATGCAATCATCATTGGATTTAACATCCGTCCGGATGCAATGGCAAAATCCGTATCCGAGCGTGAAAAGGTTGAGATTCGCCTGTACCGCGTTATTTATCAGGCAATCGCTGATGTAGAGGCCGCTATGAAGGGTATGCTTGATCCGATCTACGAGGAGAAGGTGATCGGACATGCACAGGTTCGCCAGATCTTTAAGGCATCCGGTGTCGGCAACATTGCTGGTTCTTATGTAACAGACGGTCTGTTCCAGAGAGGCTGTAAGATCCGTATCACCAGAGATGGCGAGCAGATCTACGAAGGAGGTTTGGCATCCTTAAAGCGTTTCAAGGACGATGTGAAAGAAGTAAAGGAAGGCTACGAGTGTGGTCTTGTATTTGAAAAATTCAATGATATTCAGGTTGATGATATCGTAGAGGCTTATATCATGGAAGAGGTTCCGAGATAAGCAGAACAAAACCAAGAAGCCATGGCAGCGATGTCATGGCTTTTTAGGAATTACCCGGTAGGTTATCGTGAGTGGTGCCTCGACAAAGCATATCGTCTTGACACCATTTCGGTAACGGGTCTATATCGGCAGATTAAGGAGAAAAGATGCGTAAAAATAGTATTAAAAATATTCGAATCAATGCTGAGGTTCAGAGAGAACTCAGCCGTATTATCCAGCAGGAAATCAAGGATCCAAGAATCCATCCCATGACAACTGTTGTCATGGCGGAGGTTACACCGGATTTAAAGTATTGCAAGGCTTATATCAGTATTTTAGGAAATGAAGAAGCACAAAAGAGCACCATGGAAGGGTTAAAGAATGCAAAGCCATATATCAGAAGAATGCTGGCATCCTCTGTGAACCTTAGAAATACGCCGGAGCTGACGTTTGTATTGGATCAGTCCATCGAGTACGGTGTTCATATGACCGGACTGATTGATGAGGTTGCAAGTGAACTTGCATCTAAGGAGCCGGCAGAAAGCTCGGAAGGAAAGGAGGCGTAAGCAATGGAAAAACGCCCCAATAATACAATAGAAGAGCTTCGTGCTGAATTTGCTGTTGTCAGAAAGACCGCCATAGTTGGCCATCTTCATCCGGACGGAGACTGCATTTCTTCCTGTCTGTCCTTATATCATTATTTAAAGGACAATTATGGCTATGAGGCTGACGTTTATTTAGAGCCATATCCGAGAGCCTTCAAGATGCTTCCGGGTACTGATGTTATCCGCCATGAGTTTGAACCGCAGGTATATGATGTGGTATATTCTCTTGACTGCTCAGATGCAGACCGTATTGGAACAGGAAGAGAACTGTTTGACACCGCAAAGAAGCGTGTTATGATCGATCATCATATCAGCAATCCAATCTTTGGCGATGTGAATTATGTACAGGGACAGATCGGTTCCGCTTGTGAGGTACTTTATACCATTTTCGAGGAGGATAAGATCGGCTACAATATTGCGATGTGTCTGTATACCGGAATGGTTCATGATACGGGCGTATTTCAGTACTCCAATGTGACACCGGATACGATGAACCGTGCAGCAAAGCTGATTGCATTTGGCATTCCGTTCACCGATCTGATTCAGAAGACCTTCTATGAGAAGGGCTTTAACGAGGCAAAGGCAAGTGCGTATGCCATTTCTAAGACAGAACAGCTGCTTGATGGCTTTCTTGTATGGTCTTATATTTCAAAGGAAGAGATGGATCGCTTTGGGGTTACTTCCTCCGAACTTGACAGCGTAGTAAGTACGCTTCGCAATATTCGCGGTGCAGATGTTGCTGTATTCTTATACGAAACAACGCCGGGTATTTACAAGTGCAGTTTTCGTTCCAACCATGTAGTAAATGTCAGTGCGCTGGCTGTCACTTTTGGCGGCGGCGGTCATGTCCGCGCATCGGGCTGTACATTCTACAACCAGAGTCCGGATGAGATCATCACTGAAATTATAAACCGGATTCCGAAGGAGGATTATGCAGGCTGAGCAGTATAATGGTCTGATCGCAGTATGGAAGGAGCGCGGTTATACCTCACATGATGTGGTGGCAAAGCTGCGCGGTATCCTGCACCAGAAGCGCATTGGTCATACGGGAACACTCGACCCGCAGGCAGAGGGCGTGCTTGCTGTTGGCCTCGGCCTCGGAACAAAGACATTCGACCTCTTGCCGGATCACTGGAAGAGGTACGAGGCAGAGGTGACTTTTGGCATCCAGACCGACACCGAAGATATTTGGGGAACCATTTTACAGACACAGGACGTATCATATACGCCGGAAGAGATTACAAAGGCGATTTGTGCGTTTGAAGGAACTTACAATCAGGTACCGCCAATGTATTCCGCAAAGAAAATCGACGGAAAAAAACTCTATCAGCTCGCAAGAGAAGGCAGGGTTGTTGACCGAAAGGCTGTGCCAGTCACATTAAAGGATATTCAGGTCTTATCTGTAACAGGTAGTAAAGCACGCTTTCTCGTCACTTGTTCCGCCGGAACCTATATCCGTACACTTTGTGTCGATATTGGAAAGACGCTCGGCTGTGAGGCCTGCATGAGCAGTCTGACACGTGTGATAGCAGGCGGCTTCTCAAAAGAGCAGGCACTTACTCTTGACGAGATCAAAATGCTTGCCGATCAGAATCGGCTTGAAGAGCACATCATTAGTATCGATAATGCCCTGGATCATTTTCCGAAGGTACTCGCATCTGCTGAGTTTGAAAAACAGCTCAAAAATGGAAATGCAATCGGTGTTAATGCTGTTTTTGGTTTGCCAGAAGCAGATATCTGTAATCAGGGACTTCGTGTGCGCCTGTATTTAAAGAAAAATGGGTTAGATGGTGAGTTGTTTATAGGCGTATACCGTCTTGATACAGAGGACAAACTTCTTAAACCCGTAAAAATATTTTATCGGAATGAATAACGAACGTAGTGTTCTCTTCGTAACCTACCGGGTAAAACAAAGAAAAGGAGACAAAAGATGCAGGTAATTTGCAATACAGAGGATTTTCAGATCACAGAGAAGACTGCAGTCACGCTCGGAAAATTTGATGGAATCCATAAGGGGCATCAGCGTATTCTGAATGCTCTGCTTGAAAAGAAAAAGCAGGGTCTGAAGACCGCAGTATTTACGTTTTTCGTTCCTCCCATTCCGGGACGGGAGGATATTCGACAATTAACACCAAATGATGAGAAAAAAGAACTTTTTGAATCCTACGGAATTGACTATCTGATCGAGTATCCTTTTACGGAGAAGGTACGCCATACGGATCCGAGAATATTCGTGCAGGACGTTTTGTGCAAAAAAATTGGCGCAGTCTTCGTCGCAGCAGGGTCTGATTTTTGCTTTGGTTACGAACGAAAGGGAAATGTCGCACTCCTTGAAGAAATGTCTCATGAGTGCGGCTATGAACTTCAGGTATTTGACAAGGTTTCCTATAAGGGTGAGCCGATCAGCAGCAGCCGTATTCGCGAATCTATTGCTAATGGCAGGATGGAAGAGGCTATGGATATGTTAGGGCGGCCATTTTCCCTTTCTGGAACTGTTATTCATGGAAGAGCGCTTGGTCATACGATAGGCTTTGCGACTATGAATCTTGCCTGGCCCAAAGAAAAGCTGCTCGTCCCGGTCGGCGTTTATTTCTCAAAGGTTCGGGTTACAGGAAAAACCTATGAGGCGATTACAAATGTCGGACATCGCCCTACAGTTGAAAAAGATGCTGCAAAATCTGATTTACTTTTAGAGTCCCATCTGCTACAATATAACAAAATGGCGTATGAGGAGCAGATCGAGGTAAGTTTCTTTCATTACGAGAGACCAGAGATACGTTTTTCGGGGCTCGATGCATTAAAGAAACAGCTTCAAAATGACTCCGCTGCGTGCAGCGTCTACTTTGAAAAGAGATAACTATCCAGTATCGCAGAGCGTTAAATACTCTGCAACAGTACAAAATCCTGTCAGATGATGTTGGATGGATTTTGCCTCATAACTGTGAAGGGACTGAATAGTTGCAAAGAGAGGGGAAACGATGAAAAACAGGAAGGATTCAGCAAAAAAAAAGCATAAAGGCTCCGGCAATGGTTTGCTGATCGCGGCAGTGCTGCTGACGATACTGTTTCTGGCAGGCGTCATGAGCCTCGGTGCACTGTATTATCTGGAGAGAAACCGAGTAAAACCGCAAAGTATTCCGGATAAGGTTACAGAGGCAGCTGCCACTGTGAGCACTTCTATGGCAGAGACAAATACAGAGCCGAGCACAAAAGCTTCGCGTGGAGAGAATACTTCACAGGAAGCAGACAGCGATGCATCATCGGAGTCAGAGAGTGAATCTGAACTTGCGATGTCTTCAGAGACGGAAGAGTCTGCAAGTGAAAGCGAATCGGAGTCATCCGAGGAAGCATCTTCTGAGGAGGAGAGTACCGAAGAAGAATCCACCGAGAGCGAGGAAGTTCGCGAAGCGAAGGAAGCGGTTCTTGACAAGTATACGAATCTTGGCATGATCACCGGTGTGCGCAACTATTTAAATATGAGAAAAGGCCCGTCAACGGACTATGAGATCTGCGGTGTTATCTTCAAAAACTGTGCTGTTGAGATCTTAGAGGAAGACGATGGCTGGATGAAGATTGAATCCGGCGGTGCGACCGGCTACGTTTCTGCTGAGTATGTCACGACAGGAGAGAAAGCACGAAAGCTTGCTCTTTCCAGCATGAAATACATGGCAGAGATTCTGACCGATTCTGTCGATGCACTTTATGAGCCGAAAGAAGGTGCGGATGTCATCACGACATTCTTTAAAGGCGAGCGCTACGACATTAACGGTGAGACAAAGGATTGGGTTGAGATCGAAGCTGTTACGGAGCTGTCCGGTTATGTAAAGCGCGAGACTGTTTACACTGGTTATTTCCTCGATGAGGCGATTTATTTCTCACTTGACGGTGTGTCTGAGACACGTCAGAATTTAATCCGGAAAGCATTTGAATATTATGGCGGCACTTATGTGTGGGGCGGCAAGGAACTGACTGCAGAGGGCGGTGTGGACTGCTCCGGCTATACGATGTGTCTGTACCGGATGTTTGGCGTATCACTTCCGGAGTTTTCCGGTGATCAGGCAAACGTCGGTGTGACGGTTGATGAGGATACCATTCGCCCAGGTGATCTGATTTTCTATGTTGGACGCTATCCTGGCGTGATTGGTCATGTAGCAATTTACATTGGAAATGGCAAGATCATTCATGCAGCATCCGAGTCAAAGGGTATCTGCGTCAGCAGCTGGAAATACGGGCCGCCTGTTGTCATGAAAAATGTGATGGGAGATTGAGAAAAAACCTTTGACAAAGAGAAAGTTATGTGATAGTATATCACATGTGTGCGCCATGCCCCAGCAACAGGATACTCCAACCATTGCCTGGGCAGAGGTCAGAATAAAAATTAGTAGGAGGAACTAACAATGATTTCCAAGGAAAAGAAGGCTGAAATTATCGCTGCTTACGGCAGAACACCAGAGGATACCGGATCACCGGAGGTTCAGATTGCAATTTTAACAGCTCGTATCGCTGAGCTGACTGCTCATCTGCAGAGCAACCCGAAGGATCATCATTCCAGAAGAGGTCTGCTGATGATGGTAGGACAGAGAAGAGGTATGCTGGACTACTTAAAGAGCAAGGATATCGAGGCTTACCGTACCTTAATCGAGAAGTTGGGTATCAGAAAGTAATTTGCAACGATTTAGAGCCAGACAGGTTCAAAGGCAAGATCCAGTTGAATCTGAATGGTTTGATGATTAGGGTGGAGAAATCCACCCTATATCTATATCAGGGATGTTGGGGTCAAAAGGCTTTCTGACCTTTTGATCCTGGTATCATATCAGGATATTTACTGTCAGAAGTCAATCCGAGACCGCTCAAGAACAGATAAGCCTTGTTTATCTGCTGTTTAGTAGTTTCGGCTCCTTCTGCAGGAAAGATAAACAATGTGCAAAAAGCACAGGAACGAGGAAAGTATGTATAAGAGTTATTCTATGGAACTCTGCGGCCGTACCCTTACGGTTGATGTAGGCAGAGTAGCAGCCCAGGCAAATGGTGCTGCATTTATGCATTATGGCGATACAGTTGTATTATCTACCGCAACAGCATCCGAAGAACCGAGAGACGGGATCGATTTCTTCCCGCTTAGCGTAGAGTATGAGGAGAAGATGTACGCAGTTGGAAAGATTCCTGGCGGCTTCAATAAGAGAGAAGGAAAGGCAAGCGAGCATGCGATTCTGACCTCCCGTGTCATTGACCGTCCGATGCGTCCGCTTTTTCCAAAGGATTATCGCAACGACGTTACCTTAAACAACATGGTTATGAGTGTTGATCCGGACTGCAGCCCGGAGATTACTGCAATGCTTGGTTCTGCAATCGCAACCTGCATTTCCGATATTCCGTTTGACGGTCCGACTGCCAGTACCAGAGTAGGTATGGTTGACGGAGAGCTTGTATTCAACCCAACCAGCGCACAGAGAGCCGTATCTGATCTGGAGCTGACTGTTGCTTCCACCAGAGACAAGGTTATCATGATCGAGGCAGGTGCAAATGAGATTCCAGAGGCAAAGATGATCGAGGCTATTTTTGCGGCTCATGAGATCAACCAGAAGATCATCGCTTTCATCGATACTATCGTTGCGGACTGCGGAAAGCCGAAGCATTCCTATCAGTCCTATGATGTAGATGCAGAGCTTTGGGCAGACATGACTTCCTTCATTCCGGGTGAAGAGATGGAAGAGGCTGTCTTCACCGATGTAAAGCAGGTTCGTGAAGAGAACATCCGCGTATTAAAGGAGAGGCTCAAGGAGCGTTACGAGGAGGCTCATCCAGAGTGGATTCCGATGCTCGGAGATGCTCTTTATAAGTATCAGAAGAAGACCGTTCGTAAGATGATCTTGAAGGATCACAAGAGACCGGACGGCAGAGCTATCACTCAGATTCGCCCGTTGGCAGCTGAGGTTGATATGATTCCGAGAGCACATGGCTCCGCTATGTTCACCAGAGGACAGACTCAGATCTGTGACGTTGTTACGCTGGCACCGCTGTCTGAGGCTCAGAAGATTGATGGTCTGGATGAGAATGAGACAAGCAAGCGTTACATGCATCAGTACAATTTCCCGGCGTATTCCGTAGGAGAGACTAAGGTTTCCAGAGGTCCGGGAAGACGTGAGATCGGTCATGGCGCACTGGCTGAGAGAGCACTCGTTCCGGTTCTTCCGACACCGGAGGAGTTCCCGTATGCAATCCGTGCCGTATCTGAGACTTTCGAGTCCAACGGTTCCACTTCTCAGGCTTCCATCTGTGCATCTTGTATGGCACTTATGGCAGCAGGTGTTCCGATTAAGTCCATGGTTGCAGGTATTTCGTGTGGTCTTGTTACCGGCGACACCGATGACGACTACATCGTGCTGACCGATATTCAGGGTCTTGAGGACTTCTTCGGCGATATGGACTTCAAGGTAGCCGGTACTCACAAGGGTATCACCGCAATACAGATGGATATCAAGATCCACGGTCTGACAAGAGCCATCATCGAGGAGGCAATTGCCAGAACAAGAGAAGCAAGATTTTACATCATGGATGAAGTTATGTCAAAGGCAATCGCAGAACCGAGAAAGACCGTTGGCAAGTACGCTCCAAAGATTGAGATGATGACCATTGATCCTTCTACCATCGGTGACGTTGTTGGAAAGCAGGGCAAGGTAATCAACCGTATCATCGCTGAGACCGGGGTTAAGATTGACATCACTGATGACGGAAACGTTTCCGTTTG
The DNA here is from genome assembly GCA_963652495.1 of uncultured Oscillospiraceae bacterium. Taxonomy (GTDB): domain Bacteria; phylum Bacillota; class Clostridia; order Lachnospirales; family Lachnospiraceae; genus Anthropogastromicrobium. Next base: position 2,504 of record CAVJTU010000051.1, on the reverse strand, counting down.
TGGCACTGACGCAGACATGATCGCAAAGGCAATGAAGACCATCGAGATCATCACCAGTGATTTTGAAGAAGGACAGGTTCTTGAGGGTACTGTTATCAGCATCAAGGATTTCGGCGCATTCCTTGAGTTTGCACCGGGCAAGGAAGGTATGGTTCATATCTCCAAGCTGTCTGACAAGCGTGTCGAGAAGGTTGAGGATGTTCTTTCCATGGGACAGGTTGTAAAGGTTGTATGTCTGGGCAAGGATAAGATGGGCAGATTCAGCTTCAGCATGAAGGATGTAAAGTAATTTGAACTCTTTATAAGAAAAATTAAGATGAGATGTGGCTCTGAATGGCTGCGTTTGTAAATAAGACCAGGGTCAGAAGTCTTTGACCTGTGGCAGTCAGGAAAAAGATGTTGTTGAGTTTCGGCAGCATCTTTTTCCACTTTTAAGCAGACGACAAATGAGACAAATAGGCGCAGACGAGTTCACAAAAGCAATAGAGAACAAGACAAGATAAGAAAGGCATGGTTTTTATATGGAAAAGTTACTGAGTATTATTTCCAGAGAGGTTGGGGATGCATTTGAGGCATGCGGTTACGAGCGCGAGCTCGGACGTGTTACTGTATCCAACCGCCCGGATCTGTGTGAGTACCAGTGCAACGGCGCAATGGCTGGTGCGAAGAAGTATCACAAGGCTCCGTTTATGATTGCAGATGAGGTAGCCGAAAAGCTTCAGTCCTCGGCAGTATTAAAGGATGTGGCATCGGTAAAGCCGGGATTTTTAAATTTCAATCTGGACAACGAATATCTGGCATCTTACGTCAATCAGATGAAGGCAAGCGAGAAACACGGCATCGAGTTGTTTGCACCGGAGAAGATCGTAATCGACTACGGCGGACCAAACGTAGCAAAGCCGCTTCACGTTGGTCACTTACGTTCAGCAATCATTGGAGAGAGCGTAAAGAGAATCCTTCGCTATGCAGGAAATGAGGTCATCGGTGATGCACACTTAGGCGACTGGGGACTTCAGATGGGTCTGATCATTGCCGAGTTAAAGGAAAGAAAGCCAGAACTGGTTTATTTTGATCCAAATTTTGAGGGTGAGTATCCAGAGGAAGCTCCGTTTACCATCTCTGAGTTAGAGGAGATCTATCCGTGTGCAAGCGGCAAGGCAAAGGTCGATGAGGAATTTGCAAAGCGCGCTCATGATGCAACCGTTCTGCTGCAGCATAAGGATCGAGGCTACACTGCCATCTGGAATCACATTCTGCACGTATCCATCGAAGATCTGAAGAAGAATTACAGCAAGCTGAATGTTGACTTTGATCTGTGGAAGAAGGAAAGCGATGCGCAAGCCTACATTCCGGACATGGTTCAGATGTTAAAGGACAAGGGACTGGCTTATATTTCAAACGGCGCACTCGTAGTTGATGTTGCAAAGCCGGAGGATACAAAGGAAGTTCCGCCGTGTATCATCTTAAAGTCAGACGGTGCAAGCCTTTACCAGACAACTGATCTGGCAACGATCGTAGAGAGAGAAAAGCTGTTTCAGCCAAATCGTATCATCTACGTTGTCGATAAACGTCAAGAAATGCACTTTACTCAGGTATTCCGTGTATCCAGACTGGCAAATCTCGTTCCAGAGGAGACAAAGCTTGAGTTCTTAGGCTTTGGTACCATGAACGGAAAAGACGGCAAGCCATTTAAGACAAGACAGGGCGGTGTTATGCGTCTGGAGCAATTGATAAGCGATATCGATGATGCCGTATATGAGAAGATCATGGCAAGTCGCGATGAGGATGAACAGACTGCACGCGAGAATGCAAAGGTTATCGGTCTTTCTGCAATTAAGTATGGCGATCTGTCCAATCAGGCTTCAAAGGATTACGTATTCGATACCGATCGTTTCACCTCATTTGAAGGAAATACGGGCCCGTACATCCTGTATACCATCGTAAGAATCAAGTCCATCTTAAAGAAGTTTGGTGCAGAAGTTCCAAAGACCATCACCGCACCGGACGGTGCAGCACAGAAGGCACTGATGCTCGATATGACCAGATTTTCGGATATCTTTGCACAGGCAAGCACAGAATATGCGCCGCATAAGCTGTGTGCGTATATCTATGATCTCGCAAATGACTTTAATCGTTTCTATCACGAGACTAAGATTTTAGCAGAAGAAGATCAGGAAAAGAAGAACGGATATATTGCGCTGATTTCCTATTGCAAGGACATTCTGGAGACATGCATTGATCTGTTAGGATTTAGTGCGCCGGAAAAGATGTGATGCAACAGTTCACGCGTCCAGACAAATTCGGAAAATCCCATGCTTGCATGAGGATTTTCTGAAGTGGCTGGACGAAAGGAACGCAAGGTCATTCACAAAACCGCACGTTCCGTGCGGTTTTGTGAATGATTTTGCGTGGCGTGAACTGTCTTACAAAAAACTTCAATATCGATATGTATATGATACCAGGGTCAAAAGGTCAGAAAGCCGATGCAAGCTTGCTTGCAAGAG
>CAVJTU010000050.1:0-22482 GCA_963652495.1 uncultured Oscillospiraceae bacterium | reverse complement strand
AAATCCTCTTGCAAGCAAGCTTGCATCGGCTTTCTGACCTTTTGACCCTGGTATCATATCATCTATTAGAGAGGAGAACAACTGATGAACATTTTGTTTTATGGCACCAAGAAATATGATGAGGAATTTTTTGACGCAATTCTGCCAGAATATCCGGATGTGTCGATTCACTATCTGGAGGCAAATCTGTCACAAGAGACAGCAGCGTTGGCAGCTGGCTATGAGGCCGTGTGTGCATTTGTAAATGCCGATATTGGAGCCGAGACTGTTGAGGCACTGCACCGTCAGAGAGTTAAGCTGATTTTGATGCGCTGCGCGGGTTATAACAACGTTGATTTGAAAAAGACGGCTGAGTGCGGCATCAAGGTAGCACGTGTGCCGGGCTACTCACCGGAGGCAGTTGCAGAGCATGCGATGGCACTGGCACTCACCGCCAATCGTCATACACACAAGGCTTATATCAAGTGTCGTGAGAATGATTTTAGTTTGAACGGACTAATGGGCGTTGATTTATATAAGAAGACAGCGGGCATTGTCGGTACCGGAAAGATCGGTATGGCGATGGCACGCATTTGCAGGGGATTTGGCATGAAGGTATTGGGCTATGATATGTACCCAAATCCAAATAATGATATTGAGTATGTAACGCTCGATGAACTGCTTGCGCAGAGTGATCTGATTTCCCTGCATTGTCCGCTTAACGAACAGACGCATCATTTGATCAACAGTGAATCCATCAGCAAGATGAAGGACGGTGTGATCCTGGTCAATACGTCAAGAGGCGGTCTGGTCAATACAGGTGAGTTAATCGAGGGTATCCGCAAAGGCAAGTTTTTTGCAGTCGGACTCGATGTGTACGAGGAAGAGAATGATAAGGTTTATGAGGATCTTTCCGATACGATTTTACAGAGTTCAACAATGGCGAGGCTTTTGTCGTTCCCTAATGTCATGGTAACTTCCCATCAGGGCTTTTTCACAAAAGAAGCGCTTGAGGCAATCAGCCGTATTACACTGGAGAATGCCGATGCATTTGCAAAGGGCGAACTGCTAGTAAATGAAGTGACAAAGTGATACAGCAAGGAGATACAAAAACAATATACGTTTGCGTGATAAAATGATTCAACAGGCTGCCGGGAGTTTGGTGGCCTTTGATACAAATATAGTAACTATTCAGAACCACATTCGCAAAAATTGTCTCTGTGAGGCAAACACATCTTCGATGTGCCTGTTTTGCATGGCTCTGAATCGTTGCCCAATATACATAGACATAGTACACAAAAAAACATTAATCAGAAGGGCGGTAAGGAACAATGAAACTGTTAGAAGAGAGAATTCGCAAGGATGGTATTGTAAAGCCGGGTAACGTATTAAAAGTTGACAGCTTTTTAAACCACCAGATGGATATCGAACTGTTTTCAGAGATGGGAAAAGAATTTAAGAGACTGTATGAGGGGTGTCCGATCAATAAGATCCTGACAATCGAGGCAAGTGGTATCGGCGTAGCCTGTATTGTAGCACAGTATTTCCATGTGCCGGTCGTATTTGCAAAGAAGGCTCAGAGCATCAATCTGGACGGCGATGTATATTCAACAAAGATCCAGTCTTTCACACATCGCAGAATTTATGATGTAATCGTTTCCAAGAAGTTTCTTTCCCCGGATGATCATGTGCTGATTATTGACGATTTTCTGGCAAATGGCTGTGCGCTTGAGGGTCTGATCAGCATCGTAAAGAGTTCCGGCGCTACAATCGAGGGTGTTGGCATTGCTATCGAGAAAGGCTTCCAGAAGGGCGGCGATCTGATCCGCAGCAAGGGCGTTCGCGTCGAGTCGCTTGCCATTATCGACGGTATGAATCCGCAGACTGGAGAGATTTTCTTTCGCGAGCAGTAAGCCCTCGGCGTAATGATGGAGAAATTCAGTAATGCGTTTCAACATGAAAGAGGACGGTGAAGAGCCGTCCTTTTTTGTCAAATTAGGAAGGAAACCACGTCCATAAGAGCTGTGTACCGCATGAGTGCGGAAATTTCACGGGGGCTTTTTGGAAAAAAGAAAAAGATAAGGAAATAAAATTAAAATATGAAATTAGTAATTCAAAGAGTAAATCATGCAAGTGTAACTGTAGATGGAAATATTACCGGAAAAATTGGAAAAGGCTATCTGGTGCTTCTTGGTGTCGGACAGGGTGATGATGATCAGATGGTGGAGCGTTACGTAAAAAAGCTTCATAAGCTGCGTATTTTCTCTGATGAGGAGGGGAAGATCAACCGTTCTATCGAGGATGTGGGCGGTGATGTGCTTGTTGTATCTCAGTTTACATTGTATGCAGACTGCAAGAAGGGCAATCGTCCAAGCTTTACGCAGGCAGGCACTCCGGCAGAGGCCGAGCGTCTCTACGAATATTTTCTGGAGGAATGCCGAAAGGAATTCGGTAAGGTCGAGCATGGAATTTTTGGTGCGGATATGAAGGTGGAACTGGAAAATGATGGCCCGTTTACCGTAATATGGGACAGCCGCGAGTGGTAAAGTTTTCTGTATGTGTGAAATTTGCATGAAATTTTGATAAATTGGTTTTCAAATGCATGAATTTATGATAGAATGGGTTCAAGTCATTTAAAGAAAGGGTGTCCGAATCAGTAAAACAGGACAGGTGAAGGAAATGAGAAGAAGATTTTTAGCAGCAGCACTCGGCATGAGCATGGCATTAGCGACGACTCCGGCAGCATTTGCAGAGGAGACGAGCACAGAAGAGGCAACAGAGGTTGCTACAGAAGTTGATGCAGAGTCAGAAACAGATGCTGAGGAGGAATCCAGCGAAGCTGAGACAGAGTCTTTTGATTATAGCGAAGGCTACGATGAGAAGGGATTTTTCAACGGTATTAAGGCACTTGATTATGTAACATTATTAGATTATTCCAGCATGGAGCTGTCCGATGAAGCAATTCCATCTGATGAGGATGTACAGACTCAGATTGATAAGACGTTAAGTTCTTACACAACCACAAATCAGATTACCGATACCGATCGTCTGATCGAGGATGGCGATACCGTAAATATCGACTATGTAGGTTCGATTGACGGTGTTGAGTTTGAAGGCGGAAGCACAGAGGGCAACGGTACTACTGTTACTATTGGCGTAAGCAACTACATTGATGGCTTCTTAGATCAGCTGATCGGTCATGCACCGGGCGAGAATTTTGATATTAACGTTACCTTCCCGGAGGATTATGGCAAGGACGAGTTAAATGGCAAAGATGCTGTATTTAATATCACGATCAACTACATCGAGGAGACGGTAACACCAGAGTTTGATGATGATTTCATCGCTGAGAATCTGCCGGATTATGAGAGTGCAGAGGACTATCGCCAGAGCATCTATGATAAGCTGTACAAGACAAACCTGTACAACGAGCTGTTCCAGTATGTAGTAGAGAACTCTGAGGTAAAGGATGTTCCGGACAGTGTTGTTGATACCGTTTACAATGAGCGTTATCAGTACTATTCTTCTGTCGCAGCTATGTATGGTGTTGATATGACTACATTCTTATCTGCAAATGGTCTGGATGAGGACTCTTTCAAAGAGATGTGCAAGACATATGCAGGCAACTATCTGGTATTGCAGGCTGTTATGGAAACTGAAGGCTGGGAGATGGATGCAGATACGGCAAAGGAGTCTCTTGACTTTAGTGATGAGGAGTATGAGAATGCAGTCAGCGTTTATGGTGAGCCATACGTGCTGTTTGCAGCAAGCACCGATTATGTTTTAGGAAAGCTTTCTGAGAATGTAACCTTAGTTACAATCGAGGAGTCTTCCGAGGATGCAAGTGAGGACGCTTCCGAAGAGGTATCTTCCGAGGAGGCATCTTCTGAGGAAGTTTCCACAGAGGAAGCATCTTCAGAAGCAGAGTAAAAGCTTTCGACAGGTGAAGAGTGATTGAAAAGACAATAACTGTCGGATTGCCAAAGAATAGGCGAAAAGTATCAGCAAAGGTCTAGGTAAAAGCCTCGGGGGGACGTAAACGTTCTTTCGGGGCTTTCAATTCGTTTTGAGAAGATTCAGCTTGTCTGACTCGGTAAAACTGTGAGTTGAAACAAGGAAAAAGAAGGAGGAAAAGGAGAGAATGAAAGAAGAAGCAAAAGCGCAGGTCAAGACACAAAACCTTGGCACGGGCAGTATCCCTAAGCTGTTGGCACAGCTTGCCATTCCGGCGGTTGTAGCGCAGGTCGTCAATCTGTTGTATAATATCGTGGATCGTATCTATATCGGTCATATTCCGGGTATCGGCGCGGCGGCACTGACAGGTGTGGGCTTATTTACGCCGATTCTGATGTTAATCAATGCATTTGCGATGCTGTCCGGTTCGGGCGGTGCACCCAGAGCCGCGATTTTCATGGGAAAGAAAGATAATGAGACGGCAGAGAAGATTGTAGGTAACTGTTTTTCACTCATTTTGATTTTTGCTGTTGTGCTCACGATCGGGTGCTTCGCATTGGCGCCGCAGCTGCTTCTCTTATTTGGCGCGAGTGATGCGACACTTCCGTATGCGGTGGAGTATGCGAGGATCTATATAGCGGGAACTATTTTTGTGCTGATCGTGCTGGGCATGAATCTGTTTATCACGACACAGGGTTTTTCAAAGATCAGTATGCTGACTACAGTAATCGGCGCGATCATTAATGTTATTCTTGACCCAATCTTTATCTTTGGTCTGAATATGGGTGTAAAAGGTGCAGCGATTGCCACTGTTTTAAGTCAGGCGGTCGGTGCCGTCTGGGTATTGTATTTTCTGACCGGAAAGAAGACCATTTTGAGATTAAAGCTGTCGAACATGAAGCTTGACCCGAAAGTATTTGGACCGTGTCTGGCACTTGGTATCTCCAGCTTTGTCATGATTTCCACAGAGAGCCTTCTGTCTATCAGCTTTACGTCAAGCCTGTCACGCTTTGGCGGTGATGTAGCGGTCGGTGCGATGACCATTATTACAAGTGTTGCGCAGCTGATTACAATGCCGTTACAGGGAATCTGCCAGGGCGGGCAGCCGATCATGAGCTACAACTTTGGTGCAGGAAACAAGGAACGTGTAAAGAAAGCATTTTTTACGCAGTTTTGCGTGTGCATCACCTTCACTATCGCAGGCTGGGCGATCATGCTGGTTGCACCGCAGCTCTTTGCCGGACTGTTTACCGCAGATACGCAGCTGGTAGATTACACATCATGGGCGCTTCGCATTTACATGGCAGGTATTTTTTCCATCGGTTTTCAGGTCTGCTGCCAGCAAAGTTTCATGGCACTCGGACAGGCAAAGGTCAGTCTGCTGCTTGCATGCCTAAGAAAGATCGTGCTGCTGATTCCGCTTATCTTTATCCTGCCGCATTTTTTGTCAGACAAGGTATTTGCCGTATTTTTAGCAGAGCCGGTCAGCGATATTCTGGCAGCAATCGTGACAACGATTACCTTTCTGACACGATTTGACAAGATATTGGACGCAGGTACAGGCAGCCGGATGGGGGAACGGTCCAAAGGCAGGAACTAAATTAGCGGTGAGACGGATTGCTTTTTTTAAAGACAGATAGCACGATACGTAAACTGTAATGATACAAAATCCTGACTTGCCAAATTTGAATTGCTGTGCTAGCATGAAATTGGTAAGGGCAGAAAAAGGGAAAATAATAAGCGGGAGGAACATGCGATGGCAACACTAAAAGAAATTGCACAGTATTGCGGCGTCTCTGTCACAACAGTCTCCAATATTGTAAACAACAGTCCGAAAAAGATGAAGGATGAGACGCGGAAAAAAGTAATGGACGCAATCGAACAGCTGGGATATCATCCGAATTATTTTGCACAGGGACTGCGCAGACAGCGCACGCAGACAATCGGTATCATTGCAGAGGATCTGGCGCAGTTTACGACGCCTGATATTGTAGAAGGCATCATGAAATATTGCGAAAAAAAGCAATATCGCGTGATTTTGCAGAATCTGCGCCTGTATGCCAGATGGAAGGACAGATGGTACGATGATGAGAATCTGATCCACAGCGTACTGGATCCGGCATTAAAAGAGCTGGCAAGCATTAAAGTAGATGGTTTGATTTATGTGGCAGGTCATGAGCGGCAGATCCATCTTTTCGAGAAAAAGCCGGATATCCCGATGGTGCTTGCATATTGTCATTCAGACGAGAGCAAACCGTCCGTTGAGATTGACGATGAGGACGGTGGTTATCAGATGACGAAATATATTTTGTCACAGGGTCATACAAAAATTGGTATAATCAGCGGCCGCACAGACAATATTCATGCAAAGCGGCGTCTGCTTGGCTATCAGAAGGCATTATTTGAGGCAGGTGTTTTGTATAATCCGTCTTTGGTACTTGATGCAGACTGGAAGGCAGAAAAAGCATATGAGCTGACGGATGAACTCGTCAAGGCTGGTGTGACAGCAATTCTTTGCATGTCGGACTGGATGGCAGGCGGAGTGTACAACCGCATTCATGATATTGGACTGGAAGTAGGAAAGGACATTGCCGTAACCGGATTTGATGATGAGAAGCTGGCACAGTGGTACATTCCGAGGCTTACGAGCTGCAAGCTGGCGCTGGAAGAAACAGGAACGGAGGCAGCCAGACTTTTGTTTGAACAGCTTGAAGCATTAATGGATGCCGGAGAAGAAAGTGATGCAGATACAGATGACACTCAGAAGACATGTGTGCAGCAGAATCCGGCAAAGCATAGTAAGATTCCATGTAAAATAAAAATAAGAGAGTCTGTTCCAAAACGGCAATAGCAGAAGAAAACGGTATACCAGAAGAGGGTGCAAAAAGCATGCCTCTTCTTTTTTGACCTTTTCAAGCTTACAAAAAATAAAACAAAAACATCAGGTGCAACGTTAAACAAACATATAATATATATTTATAAAAGAAATATGGGAAAATATACCTAAAATACAAAATAGATAATATGCAATATATACGAAAAATAATTAAAAACTAAAATAGATATTGACAAAATGGCGAGATAGTGCCATTATAAGGGTACTATATAGGAAAAACGTTAAACCTAAGACGGAAGGAGAAAATTAGGAAAACAAAAAAGAAAGGTAGTGGCGTATTTGAAAAAGAAAAAAATGACAAGAAAGAAATGGAAGTCCATTAAACTGTTCTTGTATATAGCTCCATTTATGGCGCTGGTACTTGTATTCAGTTACTATCCTCTGTATGGATGGATATATGCGTTCTATGATTATCGTCCGCCGAAGCCATTTTCGCAGGCACAATTTGTTGGACTGAAGTGGTTTAAGTCACTTGTGGAGAATGACATCAAGATCAAGCAGATCGTTCAGGTGTTGGAAAACACATTCGCGATGAGCGGACTAACCCTTGGAACTTCATGGCTGCCGATGCTGTTTGCAGTATTTTTAAATGAGATTCGCTGTGTGAAGTTTCGGAAATTTATTCAGACTGTGACGACACTTCCCAACTTTGTCAGCTGGGTTCTTGTTTATTCAATTGCATTCAGCTTATTTAACAGTACCGGTATGGCAAACACATTGTTGATGAACCTTGGAATAATCAAGGAGCCGATTCTGTTTTTACAGTCCACAAAGCATGTGTGGTTTACTCAGTGGCTGTGGCTGACATGGAAGAATCTCGGGTGGGCAGCGATTATGTACATAGCAGCCATTTCCGGTATTGATGATGAACTGTTTCAGGCAGCAAAGGTGGATGGTGCCAGCCGTATGCAGCTGATTCGCCATATCACAATTCCGAGCTTGATTCCGACCTATTTCGTATTGCTGATGATCAATATTGCAAACTTCTTAAACAACGGAATGGAGCAGTATTACGTATTCCAGAATGCATTCAACAAAGAGTTTATTCAGGTTCTTGATCTTTATGTATACAATACCGCAATGGGAAGCGGAAGTTATTCCGTATCGGTTGCGATCAGTATGTTAAAGAGCGTGGTCAGTGTGATTCTTCTGGTCGGTGCCAATGCATTCTCAAAGAAGGTTCGTGGTGAGAGCTTTATCTAATTGGATCGGAGGGAAGTTTGGATGAAAAAAAATCAGGTTCATCAAAAGAAAACGAAGATGAAGGAAAGCTTCGGGGATCGCATGGTCGGCATTGTCTGTTACATTGTTTTCAGTATTTGCGCAATCCTATGTATCTATCCATTTTACTACATCTTTATCAATACAATCAGTGCGAATGATTTAAGTGCCAGAGGCGTGATCCTTTTTTTGCCAAAGGGCATTCATTTTCAGAATTATATCAGTGCATTAAAGATTGACGGATTGTTTCAGGCCGGAAAGATTTCTCTTGGAAGAACTGTAATCGGAACGGCATGCACGGTAGGAGCTTCCGCATTTCTTGGCTATATGTTTACACAGCAGGATATGTGGCACAGAAAGTTCTGGTATCGCCTCTTAGTGGCGACTATGTATTTCAATGCAGGAATTATCCCATGGTTTTTAACCATGAAGAATCTGCATCTGACAAATAACTTTCTTGGATATATCCTTCCGGCAATCGTTTCACCGTTTAATGTCATTCTGACAAAGACATTCGTGGAGTCTATTCCAAAGGAACTGCAGGAGGCTGCCGAGATTGACGGAGCAGGAACGATTAAGATCTTTGCGAAGATCATGGTTCCGGTCATCAAGCCGATCATGGCAACGGTAGCGATTTTCTCCGCAGTCGGTCAGTGGAATGCATTTCAGGATACACTTCTTTTAATGACCGACACGAAGCTGTATCCACTTCAATTTATTTTGTATCAGTATTTAAATCAGGCAAGTTCGTTAAAAGCACTTGCAAACAGTTCGGCAAGTGCCAGTGCGATGGCAGCAGCATCTGCAACTGCACAGACTGCAACCAGTGTTCGCATGACCGTAACCGTGTTGGTTGTTGTGCCGATCATGCTTGTTTATCCGATCTTCCAGCGCTACTTTGTAAAGGGCATTATGGTCGGAGCAGTTAAGGGATAATGGGTCAAAAGGAAAAATAAAAGGGAAAATCAAAAAATAATGGTTTCGTAAAAATGGAAGCAAGAGATGAAATCAAAAGTAAGAAATCAAAGTGAAAATCAAAAAGGAGGATTTTACTATGAAAAAAAGAAATTTTGCAGGTTTGACAATGGCAGCGATGATGACCGCCAGCGCACTGCCGATGAATGCATGGGCAGACACCACAGAAGTAAATCACGATGAGACACTTACCATCGAGGTCTATGATGTAGCAGCAAATTATCAGGGTATGCAGACCGGATGGTATGCAAAGGAGATCAAGGATCGTTTTAATATCGAGTTAAATATCGTAGCTCCGCAGGTATCTGGTGACGCAGCATCCCTGTATCAGACACGATGCGCATCTGGTGATTTGGGCGACATCATCATTCTGGACAATGCAGACATGCAGGACTGTGTGGACGTAGGCTTGATTGCGGATATCAGCGAGGAATTGCCAAATTATGAGAATATCATGAAGTATGAGGAGCAGATTGATCTGTTCAACGATGCGATGAACGAGGCACTCGGCACGGAAGGCATTTACGCAATTCCAGCAGGAATGAACTCAAACGGACCGACTGAGTATAAGGAAGATACCGTATATACTATGCCGAGACTGGAGTGGGATCATTATGTAGAAGTAGGCGCTCCTGAGATGGAAAATCTCGATGATCTGCTTGATACCTTAAAGAAGATTCAGGATGCATATCCGACAAACGAGGCTGGTGATAAGACATATGCATTTAGTTTATGGCCAGATTGGGACGGCACCAGCATTGAGAACGTAAATCAGATTACAAAGTGGTATGGACAGGAAGTAAATGGTTCTATTTTACTTGGAAATGACAATTCCATCACACCGTTGACCGACAAGGACGGTGCGTATTATAAGATGTTGAAGTTCTTATATCAGGCAAATCAGATGGGGCTGGTTGACCCGGACTCCGCTACGCAGGATTGGAATGCAGCATGTGACAAGATGCGTCAGGGAAGAGTTCATCTGTTCTGGTATAACTGGCAGCGTGGATTCTGGAATTCTCCGGAGAAGGGCGAAGAGCGTCAGAACTATTGTGGAATTCCGGTTGGCGATATGGACGTTTATCAGGCATCAGACAACTATTATGGTGATGGTCGTGCATGGGCAATCGGTTCCGGTGTATCCGACGAAGACCGAGCACGAATCCTTGAATTTTTAGACTGGCTCTGCTCACCGGAAGGTCTGACCATGCAGCATATTGGACAGGAAGACTTTATTTACACTGTAAACGATGATGGAACCTACACGCTGACTGATGTTGGTCTGACCAGATTCTCCGCAGATCCGGAAGTACCGGAGGAGCTTGGCGGCGGTTCCTGGAACGATGGAAACAATCAGATTAATCAGAATATGGCAGCAGGTGTTGAGATGAATCCGGTAACAGGCGAAACCTTCAGCAGCGATTATTGGGCTTCTTATCTTAAGCAGAATGATACCGCAACAACAAAAGAGTGGACTGAGATGTTTGGTGCGGCAAACGAAGTAGAATATCTGAAGGAAAATGGAATGCTGGAACCGGTTCCAAGCGTAAACCTTGCACTTGCGATTGATACAACGGATATCGCGCTGATCAGAAGCCAGTGCGGCGATCAGGTGAAGACCACTTCCTGGAAGGCAATCTTTGCAGCAGACGATGCAGAGTTTGAACAGCTGTGGGACGACATGTGTACGACACTGGACGGACTTGGCTGGGAGCAGTTGGTTGAGTTTGATACAGAGAAGTATCAGCCTGTAATCGCAGCAAGAGAGGCAGCAGAGGAATAACTGGCTGACAAATACCAATATCAGAGAAAATCTGGCGGGGGGATGGCAAAAACTGCCAGTCCCCCATTTTCTGCGTAAAAGCAGAAATCCATCACCAAAATGAGAGACTGAATAAAGGGTCAGAAAACAGAGAGGAGAGATAAATTTATGAAATTATATATCAATGAAAAAAATAAAAAAGGTCATATCGAGCCGGAGATTTACGGTCATTTCAGCGAGCATTTAGGTCGCTGCATTTACGAGGGAATCTATGTGGGAGAGGATTCACAGATTCCAAACAAGAATGGTATGCGAACTGATGTAGTAGAAGCATTGAAAGCAATCAAAGTGCCGGTTCTTCGCTGGCCGGGCGGCTGTTTTGCGGATGAATATCACTGGATGGACGGCATCGGCCCGAAGGAAAGCAGAAAGAAAATGATCAATACCCACTGGGGCGGTGTCACCGAGGACAACAGTTTCGGCACACATGAATATTTTGAATTATGTGATCAGTTAGGCTGCAAGACTTATGTAAACGGAAATGTCGGAAGCGGAAGTGTGCGTGAGATGAGCGAGTGGGTCGAGTACATGACGCTCGACGGTGTCTCACCGATGGCGGATTTAAGAAAGAAAAATGGAAGAGAAAAGCCATGGCGTGTCGACTATTTTGGCGTCGGCAATGAAAACTGGGGCTGCGGCGGCAACATGACACCGACTTACTATGCGGATCTGTATCGCCGTTATCAGACCTATGTGAGAACATACGATAAGAATGCACCGATTTTCCGTATTTGCGGCGGTGCGAATGCAGAGGATTATAAATGGACAGAGGTTGTTCTTCGTGAGTGCTTTGCAGAGCCAATGCCGCCGGAAGCACACGGTATGATGGATGGTCTGTCAGTTCATTATTATTGCGGTGCGGAGAAAGGACTTCACAAGGGAAGTGCAACCGACTTTTCAGAGGACGAATATTGGTATACGATGAATCGCGCGCTCGGCATGGACGAGCTGATTCGCAGACATGGAGCCATCATGGATCAGTATGATCCGGACAAGAAGATCGGCATGATGGTCGATGAGTGGGGCTGCTGGCATGATGTGGAGCCGGGAACCAATCCGGGATTTTTATTCCAGCAGAGCACGATGCGCGATGCACTGGTGGCAGGTGCGACCTTCAATATTTTCAATCGTCATTGCGACCGCGTGAAGATGGGCTGCATCGCACAGATCGTAAATGTACTTCAGTCTGTTATCCTGACCGATGGTTCGGATATGCTTCTCACACCGACTTATCACGTCTTCCATATGTATCGTTTCCATCAGGGGGCAGAGCTTCTTGAGAGCTGCCTGTCTGAGACAAAGAAAGTCGGAAATGACATTTACCAGATGGACAATATTCAGCAGTCTGTCTCTCAGGACGCGGACGGAGTGATTACGATGACCATGGTGAACACGTCACTCGAAGGCGAGGAAACAATCGAGGCTGTGTTGATGGAGGAGACACCGGCAAAGGCCGAAGGATTTATTCTCCATGGCAAGTTAAACGACTACAATCAGTTTGGAAAAGAACCGGTGCTTTGCGAAAAGTCGCTTGATGTACAGCTGACGAAGCGCGGAGTATGCTTTGTAATTCCGGCATGCTCAGTTGTGACAGTGCGGATTTTTCCAAATCATGAGGCGTGAGAAAATCAGTATATCAGGAAATTATGGGACTAATGTAATGATGATGGAAGTGGGAAAGGAAGACAATCAGTTATGAAAAAGCAGGCATTTAATCCATATCTTCCGTCCTGGGAATATATTCCGGACGGAGAACCGTATGTATTTGACGGACGCGTGTATGTGTATGGTTCACACGATTTTTATAATGGCTATGTATTTTGCATGGGAGACTATGTGTGCTGGTCAGCTCCGGTGGATGATCTGGGAAACTGGCGATATGAGGGCGTGATCTACAAAAAGACACAGGATCCGGAAAATCCGGAGGGGAAAATGTGCCTGTATGCGCCGGATGTGACAGTCGGACCGGATGGTCGGTACTATCTGTATTATGTTCTCGATAAGCTGTCGATTGTATCAGTTGCAGTATGTGATACTCCGGCAGGAAAATATGAATTTTTAGGATATGTGCATTATCCGGATGGAACGCGTCTTGGTGAAAAGGATACGGATGAGCCGCAATTTGATCCGGGCGTGCTGACCGAAGGAGATCAGACGTATCTGTATACCGGTTTTTGCGGATTTGGAGATAAGACGAGAAGCGGTGCGATGGCCACCGTTCTTGATAAGGATATGCTGACGGTAAAAACAGCACCGAAGATTATTGTGCCGGGAAATGCATACAGCGATGGCACACAGTATGAGCGTCATGGATTTTTTGAAGCACCGTCCATCCGAAAAAAAGGCGATACGTATTATTTTATCTACTCGTCCGAGGTGATGCATGAGCTTTGCTATGCGACGAGCAAAAATCCGACAGATGGTTTTGTTTATGGCGGTGTGCTTGTCAGCAACTGTGATTTGCATATCGATACTTATAAGCCGGCCAATATGCCAACTGCATATGGTGCAAATAATCACGGAAGCATGGTGCAGATCAAAGACGACTGGTATATTTTTTACCACAGACATACAAACGGCACCGAGTACAGCAGACAGGGCTGTGCAGAACGGTTGACGATACGCGAGGATGGAAGCATTCCTCAGGTGGAGATTACGTCATGCGGATTAAATGGCGGTCCACTTGCAGGAGAAGGGTATTATCCGGCATATCTGGCCTGCAATTTGTTTACAGAAGAATCATCTATTTACGTCGATGGACGTTTTCCGAAAGTCATGCAGGATGGAAGGGATGGTGATACGGATCCGGCCTACCTTGGTGCAATTCAAAATGGAACTACAGTTGGCTTTAAATATTTTGACATGAAAGATATTCATCAGATTTCCATTGATGTCAGAGGCTACATAAAGGGAATCTTCGAGATAAAAACAGCGTGGGACGGCGAAGTGCTGGCACAGATTTCTGTGGATTATACAAACGTGTGGGAGCATTACAGCACACCGGTTGCGATGCCGGACGGAATACACGCACTGTATTTTACCTTTAAGGGAAAAGGAAAGGGCTCCTTGAAGGGCTTTTATCTGGAACACTAGTAATCTCAGGAAGAAATTGCTATAATGCGAATAGCGTTGCAAAAACATGCGCATGCTGTTGCAGAGAGGAGGAGAATAATTGATTCGACAGACAAAAACGGAAAATGGTCTGGTGCGCGGTATTGAGGCAGCAGATCCACGTATTACAGTATTTCGCGGTGTTCCATTTGCAGCACCGCCGACAGGGAAGAACCGCTGGCGTGCACCGCAGCCATGCCCGGACTGGGAAGGAGTAAGGGAATGTGTACATTTCGCACCGATTTCGGTGCAGAATACGCCGGGGATTGGCGATTCTCTTTATAATAGGGAGTGGCATGTAGATCCGGAGATACCGATGGACGAAGACTGTCTGTATTTAAATATCTGGACAGGGGCAATGAGCGTGGACGAACGCCGTCCTGTTCTCGTGTGGTATTTTGGCGGAGGTTATCAGTGCGGATACACGAGAGAGATGGAATTTGACGGGGAGCGTCTTGCCAGAAAAGGCATCGTGGTCGTCAGTGTCAATTACCGTGTCAATGTTTTTGGCTTTCTGGCGCACCCACAGCTGACGAAAGAACAGTCAGACGCACCATCCAATTTTGGAAGCCTCGACCAGAAGGCCGGACTGGAATGGGTTGTGCGCAATATCGCGAATTTTGGCGGCGATCCGGCTGCGATTACGATTGCCGGACAGTCGGCAGGTGGCGCTAGCGTTATGTCACAATTAGCTTGTGCAGAAAATGAAAATAAAATTGCCAGGGCAGTTGTGATGAGCGGCATGATCGGAAATCCATATGAGGAGGAACGGTTTGGAAAGCCAACACCGCTTGCCGAGGCCGAGCAGCTGGGAGAAGAGTTCTTCGATTTCTTAGGCGTAAACAGTCTTGAGGAGGCAAGAGCACTCGACGCATTTTATATTCGCGACCGTTATTCGGAGTTTGCAATAAATCATTCGTGTATGTTTACGGTGCTTGACGGGGCATTTTGCAAGGAAGATCCATACGAAAAGCTTGTCGCAGGAAATAGCATTGCAGTTCCTCTCATGGCGGGAAATACATCCGATGAGTTCCCAAATTACATAAAAGCACAGGATTGTGAGCAGTTTTACCAAAAGACAAGAGAATTTTTTGGTGAAAAGGCAGATGAATTTTTGGCATTTGAGGAAAATCAGAAGGAAACGACAGAAGGCTTTGCACCAGTGAGCGGAATTGAGTACAGCGTAAAGCATGCATTTTTGAAACGGGCAGAGAAAGCAGAAAAAGAGGCAGCGAAGGATACTGGGAAAAGCATTGGAGCAGATACATCTGCGGACAAGAAGTATACCAGCTATTATTATCGCTTTGATGCGGATATTCCGGGATGGGACAAGGCAGGAACCTTCCACTCGTGCGACTTGTGGTTTTTCTTTGAGACGCTTGCCAAGTGCTGGCGTCCGTTTGATGGTCATCACTATGATCTGGCGCGTCAGATCAGCAGTTATTTTGTCAATTTTATTAAAAATGGTGATCCAAATGGAAGGGATTCCAATGGAAATGAATTGCCTCAGTGGAATCCATATACAGCAGCGGATCACTATGAAATGAGTTTCACAAAAGATGGCGCAGCGGGTGGGGATACCGAGCATGCAAGAATGCGTTTTTTGTTGGATCATGTAGAGTGATGCAAAACAATAGCAATTTAACCGAATCAAGTAAGTTCTGATAAGCTGCGAAGCAGCTGTTCGGTGCAGAACTGCGTAGCGAAGCGGATTGCGAATGCCCGCTTTGACTAAAAATATAGATAAAAAACAGGCAGAGGAGATTGCAATGGAGTTTCCTCTGCCTGTTGGTGTTAAAGGTTAGGAATCTTCGGACATTTAACATGATTTTTTGAAGTGTACCCCGGCAGGTTAATCAAAGGACAGTAATAATGGTGGAATTTCAACATAGTTTGTGGTATAGTTATGTCAGCAGACTTTCGATAAGGGGTCAAAATGCCTTTTGACCCCAACATCATAAGATTGAAAAACACAAAAATAACGAAATTTTGCGAATGAATGGTATACAGTTCGGTTCATAGGGAAGCCGCGCCCCCTTCAAGGGTGGCGGTGACTGACAGAAAAATGGAGTGAAAATCAAATGGGAAATATATTTGAAAGTGTTGAGCCGGAAAGCATGGAACTTCTGGCGGATGAGTTAAGCGATAAGGTGGAAAAGCTGAGCAAGTTTTCGATAACGGATGTGTTTGAAACATTCATTCCGATTGTGGTGGACTATATGCTTCGGATTGTGCTTGTTGCTGTGATCTTTTTTGTCGGGCGAAAGCTGATTCATTGGATTGTCAATTTGTGCGATCGGGCGCTGAAACGTCGAAATGTAGAGGTGACAGTGCGTCGTTTTTTCTGCAATGTTGTAAATGCACTTGGTTACATTGGAATGTTTGAAATTTCGATGCAGACAGTTGGTCTGACAGCAACTTCTCTGACAGCAGTGATTGCTTCGGCAGGTGTAGCAATTGGTCTTGCATTGCAGGGAAGCTTGTCAAATTTTGCAGGAGGCGTGCTGATCCTTTTATTAAAGCCATTTGTCATTGGAGATTATATTATACAGGGCAATACAGAAGGTACGGTAAAAGAGATTGGTCTGGTGTATACAGAGCTTCTTACGCTGGATAATCGTCTGATTATCGTGCCAAATGGTACGCTGGCTGACGGCAGTATTATTAATACCTCAGCGAATCCGCTGCGCCGTCTGGAATTGAAAGTCGGCATCGGCTATCGTTCTGATTTAAAAAAAGCAAAAGAGGTTCTGAAGCGTCTTGGGGAGGCAGACCCGGCGAGAAATCCAAAAACGCAGGTCAATGTGTTTGTATCGGAACTTGCGGAAAGTTCAGTCAATCTTGAACTGCATGTGTGGATTGATTCATCGAAATACTGGGATGCAAGGTGGCGTTTGACCGAGCAGATTAAATTAGCATTTGACGAAAGCGGAATTGAAATACCATTCAGGCAAATTGAGATTTCGGGAGCGATTGATACAAAGGTTTCAAATTAAAGATTTGAGATAGTCTTTGACATGTTCAAAAGCTGATGCAGCATTGTATTGCCAGGAAAGAAACAAAAGCAACGAAAAATAAACAGAAGGAAATGAGAAAATGGAAATTAAAGATTGGACCTATGAGGAATATCCATCCTTTGATGAAGAGGTGGAAGGTGTTGTTCGTATCCCGACAAGTGGAGACGAGATCGGAACTTATATTTATCCAACAGTTGAATATGCAAATGTGGACGGTGTGCCGTTGCATATGTTGATTATCGCGCCGCAGTCACGAAACATGGATCACGTGGATCGTACTCAAAAAAAGTATCCGTGTCTGGTCTATGTGAAGGGTTCCGCGTGGTTTTGTCAAAATATCAGTGAAAAAGTGGGATTGCAGGCAAGACTGGCTGAGAAAGGCTGCGTAGTGGCAATCGTGGAGTATCGCCACTCTGGAATTGCACCGTTTCCGGCTGTTGCCGTGGATACGAGAAATGCGATTCGTTTTATGAAGGTACATGCCGCGGAATATAGTGTCGATGAAAACCGCATCGTTGTCGGCGGAGATTCTTCAGGCGCTCATGCAGCCATGTTTTCTCAGATTATACGGGACGATGAGGAGAACACAAATATTTTCCCAGGTGTAAGTGCTGCGGCAAAAGGAATCATTTCTTTCTATGGAGCAAACAGCCTGATGATCGAAGACGGTATGCCAAGTACGCTAAATCATCACCTGCCAGACAGCCCGGAGGGAAAAGAGGCAGGCGGTGTAAACTTACGTGAGCATCCGGAAATCTGTCAGAAAATGTCTGTTGAGTGCAACGTGGACGAGACTACACCGCTGCCTCCGGTCTTGATGTTTCATGGAACAAAAGACCGCACGGTCAATCCAAGCGTCAGCGTCTGCATATACAAAAAACTTAAAGAGTGCGGCAAGGATGTCAGCCTGTATTTATTGGAAGGAGCAGATCACGGCGGCAGTGAGTTCTGGACCGAAGAGATTCAGACGATTATTATAAAATTTATGATGCGGGTGCTGTAGTTAGTGTACAAACGTCGTTGATGGCTATCGGTAACGGATGAAAAAGCATAGAAACAAAGTGGGCATAGGTGTATCATTTGTGTACAGGAGGGAGTATTTTTGATGAGAAACAGAGAAGTAAAAAGGTTGTCGGGAGTTGTCTTGGCAACCTGTATGTCGATTTTGGCTGTTGGGTGCTCGGCAAATGAGAATACCGTTGTATCTGTTGCAGAAAAAACACAAGATGAGGTGACGCAAACAGTTGAGGATTCAAAGGCATCACAAATTGAAAAGACAGAATCAAAAGATGAGGAAAAGGCAACAGAAGAAAGTTTGAGTGAGGATACTGTATCTGAGGCGACATTATCGGAAGAAACGGCAGAAAGCACTTCTCAGGAAGATTTGGCTTCGCAGAACGCTGTATCGGATTCTGATGTAGATTATGAACTGATCGAACTGGCAGAAATGGATAGTGGTGAACTCACGTCTACCCAGAAAAACGCTATTAATATGCTTAATTATATGACTGTGCTAACACAGGAAATAAACGATTCTATGCAAAGTCGGATATTTTTGGACAATGCATATAATTCGCTTATAAACAATACATATCCTAACGCTGTAGACTCGAAGACACAATCGCAAATAACGAGTATACTCGATACACTTCATCAATATCAGATGCTTAGTGTAAAAAGAGAACGGTTGGAATATATTTATGAGCAAAATCAGGCGCAGGCTTTGCGGCAGGCTATTCCGAATCCGGTGGGCTTATTAAGTGCTGTTGAGTCCGGTAATATTTTGAAATCGGCTGTATCTGTACTGTATATGGCAGTCGATTCTGTTACAAGTTATCAGTCGGCATTGAGTCAGTCGGATTTGGAGTACCTGAAAGACGGATGGGAACTGGATGATTCTGAGGCTGAAGAGGTGCATAACAGCAGAACTACGGCATTCAACTACATGTTAAGAATGGTAAACGACAATGATCTGCCTGGAGATTATGCACTTACAGAAGATAAGGTTGAAGATTTTGTTACATGGAAAAACAAGACAAATCTTGTCAGTAAAATATCTTGGTTTGAGGCGAATCAGGAGACATATAGGGAATTTGGTTCATACTGGCTTGAACTTGCAAAGGATTACTATGAGCTGGAAGATTATCAGAGCTGCTTAGGAGCATTTGAGAAGTACGAGGAAGTTACAACACGTATTTTTCGTAAGGATACAGATTATGCAGATGCACTTCCAATGGCTATAATATCAGCGAAAGAGGAAATGAGTCAGTCTGAATATGATGAGTATGCTGCTAGATACGCGCAGGTGATATTAAAAAATACAGAAGATTGGTCTAGACGCTATTTTGTGGCTCAAATTTATCTTGATCTTTATCATAACACAAAAGATAAGGACTATCTTGATGAAGCATATAATATTGTCTATGACAATGTGAATGAGCTGATTTACGAGCAAAAAGAGTTGAATGAGGCTTATCTTGCAGGTATACAGAAAATAAAAGCAGACGATGAGGCAACCAAACAGCAGAAAGCTGACGTTAAACAGTATAATAAAATGCTTGAAACAAATCGAAAAGTGGAACTTCCGCCTGTAAATGAAGCATTATATTTAAATTGCGATATGCTTTTTGCCTTAATCGAAGAACGGGGAATATCTTCAGAAGAACGGGATAAAATAGAAGCTATTCTGCATGAGAACGGAGAATGTATATTCTTAACTACCACATTAGATAACAGATTTCGTTTTGAAGAAAGTGAGATTGCTTTTGATGCCAATGCGTTAGAATTTGAATTTACTGGGGAAGAGCTCAGTATTCCGGCTTCGTGTGTGACAGACAGATCGACAGTGAGTGTTGTCATTTCAGGAGAATCAGGAACTACAGTGATTGACGACTGGATAGTAAAAAGTGTTAAAAGACCTAAGAATTTTGCGGGAGTTTCGGAATTTACGGTTACGTATACAAGTGAAACCGCCGAGAAATATAAATATGCTTACGGAGATAGTGTAAGTATTCATATTGTTCCGATTGCAGAAGCTGCAGACGAAGTGATTACTTTCAAGTGCAAGGCTGTTAAGAAAAAGAATATTCCTGCTGTAAATTGGCCGTTAATTGGTCCTATTAGTAAAGCAATAAGTGAAAATATGTTTACCGATATTAAATTTGAGAGGGAGTAAGATCAGATGAGCCACCATTGCCTAGGCGGGAATGGTGGCTCACCGCAAACGAAAGGATATATTATGAAACGTAAGTTCGCAAGGGCTTTGATAATTGCAATCATACTGTCGCTAACAGTTCCGGTGGTTGCCTGCGACAAGGAACAGACCAATGCATATGTCACGCAAGTGCTTTTTGGGGAGAAAGCATCCAAATATGAAAATGACAAAAGTGTAAAGATGCTTTTGAATGCGCTTTACCTTTGTAGTGAACAGCATGATAATTCGGGGCAGGATGAACTTAAACAATTAAAGCGCAGTGGGGGACGTTTGTTTGCATCCTTGTCGAGTATAAATATTTCAGGCGGCGATTTGCTGGAATGCTCCCACAATAGCTGGGAGTATACCTATGCAGAGAAAAAGTCGGCTCAGACTGGCAGAAAGAAACTTCTCCGGCAAACAGTAAATACGGTTTTTGATTTTGGATTATTTAATAAATGGTTCGATGACGAAAATGAAAAATGTAACAGTTTTTCGGCAATGCTTTATTATATACACATTCTTTGCGACTATATCGCTGAGGATCCGTATGCCACAGAAACAGTCATAAATGGTAAAACAGTATCATCTTATTATGGAGAAGCGTCTGTTGAAGTGAATGGAAATATCCCGTCATTTACGGCTACACAAAAGAAAAATACAAAATCGTATTCTGAGTATAGTCCATTGGATTCGTTGGGGCGGGCTGGTGTCGCAATTGCCAATATTGGCAAAGATAGCATGCCTCCTGCAGACTCAAGACAAAATATAGGTTCTATTAAACCAACCGGGTGGAATCAGGACAAGTATAGTGGTTTTGTCAACTCAGATCCGGGGTATCTTTATAACAGATGTCATTTAATCGCACATCAGTTAGACGGCAATGATAAGAAAGAAAATTTGATTACCGGAACCAGATATTTGAATATAGATGGTATGAAAAACTATGAAGATGAGGTAGTAAAATATATTTTAAAGACTGGAAATCATGTCTTATATCGGGCAACACCCATTTTTGAAGGTGACAATCTTGTCGCATCCGGTGTTCAGTTGGAGGCATACTCTATTGAAGATTCAGGGGAACTGCATTTTAATGTCTTTTGTTACAACGTGCAGCCGGGGATCTCAATAAATTATGCAAATGGCTGTAATGAGGTCATTGATGAAATTTATTACAATGCAAATGGTATCCAATTTGCTGTCTCAAATGTGAGTGACTCTAATCCGGACTTGATGTATGAAATAGACAGACATCTCAAAATAATATTCGATGATCAGCAGGAAAGAGGAAACTACACGGAGATGATGAAAGAACTTAAAGATATAGCTCGTGATGCCAGAGATGTAGGCAGCAAGGGTGAAAAAGAGGCACAAAGATATGCAGTTCTTAAAAAATATGAGTATAAATATCTTGATATCTTAAAAAAATATATTCCATGGTTGCTTGCAGAAGAGGATTTCTTTACTTCAAGATTTGATTAAATCAGGAATTGTAATTAAGAAAATTGCTCTCGTATTGATATAGCAGAAGTTAAGGAAAGCGGAGAAAAATGAGTTTATTTCGTATATTAACAGGAAAGTTTTATCTAAAAGATGAGGATTATGCAGAGGGAATCAAATGGATTTTGCTTTCTTTTGTGGTGTTCACAGATTTGATAAGGAAGCCCCGCCCCTTTAGGGGCGATTTTGCATGTGGCTTGAGATATTCTTGATTTTTCCGCTTTTCGTGTTCTGAAAAACGGAAATGTTCTGAATGAAAAGCTGGTCGTTTAAGAAGTATTATCTTTGGTTTTCAATATATCGTTCGATAACTGCTTGTGATACAGTACCAATAGATGCTGCAAAATAACTGTTTGACCATAGAACGTGCTGTTTCCAGTAATGCTGTTTTAGCAGTAAAGAGTGTTGCTGCCAAGATAAGTAAGTACTGCGTTGCTTTAATATAGACACAATATGAGTAATAGAATCAGTAGGATTATACTGAAGTAAAATGTGGACATGATTCGGATCCGTTTCCATTCGTTTTATGTACCATTGATTCGTAACACAGGTGTCAAATAAATATTGTTTAACCGAATCTCGAAAATTACCCAGTAATAATTTCTTTCTGTACTTTGTCACAAAAATCAGATGAACTATTAACAGATTTTTGTTGTGTCGTCTATGCTGATAAATATCCATAAAAAATCCCCTTTTTGGACTTGAATCACACCACCATATGTGTTATGCCATATATGGTGCTATAAATATAGCATAGAAGGGAGCTTCCTGTATAATAAAAAGCGTGGAGGTTGAAAATTGAAGATACCTCAGG
>CAVJTU010000049.1:0-22676 GCA_963652495.1 uncultured Oscillospiraceae bacterium | reverse complement strand
CAAAAATCCTCTTGCAAGCAAGCTTGCATCGGCTTTCTGACCTTTTGACCCTGATATCATCAAAATAAAAGAGAGATAAGAGCAAAAAAAGAACCGGTGTGCAGGCCGGTTCTTTTTATTAGTGAAAAATGACAATGTTGTCTTGCCGCGATTACTGTGGCTGCTTTCCGATATAAGCTAAGATACCACCATCTACGTACAGAACATGTCCATTTACGAAGTTGGAAGCATCAGAAGCAAGGAATACTGCCGGACCAGCTAAATCCTCAGCCTCACCCCAGCGAGCGGCCGGAGTCTTAGCGATGATGAACTGGTCAAACGGATGACGAGAACCATCTGGCTGAATCTCACGAAGCGGAGCGGTCTGTGGAGTAGCGATGTAGCCAGGTCCGATACCATTACACTGAATGTTGTACTCACCATACTCGGAGCAGATGTTTCTGGTCAGCATCTTCAGACCACCCTTAGCTGCTGCATAAGCAGATACGGTCTCACGACCAAGCTCAGACATCATGGAGCAGATGTTGATGATCTTTCCATGTCCTTTCTTGATCATGCTTGGGATAACAGCCTTTGCTACGATGAACGGAGCATTTAAGTCAACGTCGATAACCTGTCTGAACTGAGCAGCAGTCATTTCGCACATTGGGATTCTCTTGATGATACCTGCATTGTTTACAAGAATGTCGATAACACCAACCTCAGCCTCGATCTTTGCAACCAACTCATTTACAGCGTCCTCGTTGGTAACGTCACAAACATAACCGTGAGCCTTGATGCCAGCCTCCGCGTAAGCTGCAATACCCTTGTCAACCAGCTCCTGCTTAATATCGTTGAATACAATTGTAGCACCGGCAGCAGCCATACCCTTAGCGATAGCCATGCCGATACCGTAGGAAGCGCCAGTGATCAGCGCAATCTTACCTTCCAGAGAAAATGAAGACATATCCATGGTAAAAACCTCCTTAATTTTTATGGCAGAACATACAAAAATATGCCTGCCTAATTGCATATAGTATATCATATCAAACCATTCCAGTCAACTGCGATACCGTTCGTTCTTTGCACATTTTTACTTTTACGTTACAGTTCACGCATCATGTTAAAGATCGGCTAAATCCCATGCTTGCATGAAGCCAACCTTGTGCAAACACGAACAGTAAGATTTTTTGTGGGAATTTCTTTGCAAAACGCTTCGTAATATGGTAGTATTGAAATAACCACCTTAGGGTCTTTATTTTGTGGACAACCATTTTGGGGGCGAAACGTCTAGTCAAAGCGGACATTCGCAATCCGTTTCACTGCGTAGCTCTACACTAAATAGCTGCTTCGCAGTTTATCAGGAGTGGCTTGTACTACGTCCATAGGAGCTGTGTACCGCATGGGCGTGGAGACTTCATGAACCGGAAATAGAAAGAATAGTGAAAATAGAGGAGAACGCTGCATGAAAAAAAGAATGATACTGTTGACAGCGGGAATGGTAGTTTCTGCGAGCATGGCACAGAATATTTTTGCAGAAGAGGAAACGGATGGAATTAAAAAAATTGCTGATATGATTGAAGAAGCGCAGGAGATTACCGATAAAACGACAATGGTTTCGATGACAATGGCTCTTGGAAGCATGGAATTTTCGACTGGAACGACGATACGCATGACATCGTGCAGTGCAGCGGTGGATATGTTGTATTTAAGTGCACCGAATGATGATGGAACATTTTTTGATCTGGTGTCAGAGGATGCCATTCGTATTTTTGACGAACGGGTGTATTTGAATACAGGTTTGGTAGATGATGTTGTTTCAGAACTGTCTGAGGAAAATTATATCGAAGAGGATGAGAATGTCCTGCAGATAGTCGATTCGTTGACGGGAGATTGGATTGGGCTAACTGTTGTGAAAAGGGATAAGGAGCAGATAGATGATGGTTGGACGCAGCTGTTTTCAGGATTTGCAGTGGCGCATACCGCAGGCTCCTACACAATTAATCTGGAAAATGAACAGATTTTGCAAGTCCTTGAGCGGCTGGATGCCAAGATAGAGGAAGGAATGTTCGATAATGTGCTCACGTTTGATCTGGACGAACTGCTTATGCCATACGTGGATGCGATCATTGATGGAAGGAAAGAGGCAGAACCGGATGAAATATCAGACATAAATGAAGAGCGAAGGCAGCTGCTTGATGAATTTGACCGTGTGATTTTTTATGCTGCGGATGATGAGACAGAAAGCTTTGCCAAACAATTTTCGGGTGCAGCAAAGAAGGGACTGGAGGTCAGCACTTCTATTTGTGCAGGAAAAGACAGTGCGGCAGGGACCTATGCGTTTGAGGTGACGATAGAAGCAGAGATTCCGCAGGAACTTCAGGACGAGTGGGGAATTGAAGAATTAGAGTCACTTGTAGGGGAAACAGAGGATCTGACGGCAGAGGCAGATGAGCCATGCAGCAAAAATGCATTGTTTAAATTTGTTGTAAGTATTGAGCCGGAAGAAGAGCCAATTGAGATTGAGGAGCCACAGGAGGGCATTTTGTGGCTGACGGAGTTGTTGAAGAAATGGTCGGCAGCGGGTCTGTTGGAAAATAAATAGAAGAGCCATCGAGATGTGTTTTCAATCCCCGATGGCTCTGATCTTGCAGCTTTATAAGTTCACACCGTTTGCTTCCAGCAATTTTCTGGCAGATTCAACGGAGTCCACGCCGGTTGGATTCTTAACCGGGGCAAATGCTTTCTCGCGCTCTACCTCAAAAGGACAGCAGCTGTTCATCATGTGGATCATATCAAGAATCAGGGACTCAAATTTATAGCCGTTTGGTGTGGTTGGCTTTATCAGGTTCCCCTCGCTGTCAATGTAAGGAATCTTCTTCTCAACGATGTGCAGAGGAAGATGCTTGTTTCTGATTTCGTCGAGGCGGTCTAATCGGAACATATAGTTTAAGATAACGCCGAAGTTGTATAAAAGATTTCCAGTATCGTCCTTTAAGTGAATCATATCATCGGTCATTTCATAATATTCCACGATGGAAGGTCTGCCGTCCTCAGTACACAGAACACCGACGCGTTCGTTTGGGTCAGCCTTTTTTACAACCATGCCGCCGCAGTCGCATCCAGAATCAATCACAGCGCCGACAAAGGCAGGATCGTTAATTCGCTGCAGAACATTGTCAACGGCAAAAGCGGTCAGCCATTCAACGCCAGCCTCTTTCATCTGCTTGTCATAACCATAGTGGCAAAGAGAAGAGTACCAGCCGCCGTTTCCGTTTGGAGAAAGAGACAGACGATCTTGAGCCTCTAACAGAAGCTTTCCATTGTAGTCAACGCTCGGAGCCATTTCCTGCTTGAAAAAATGAATATATTCTGCATTGTAACCGAAATAATTTTTCTCCTTTAAGAAAGCTGTAGTATCGTCATAATTTTTATCACTGGTCATGATGTAGAATGGAACCCATGCATCAGCCTTTTTCACAACCTCCATCAAGTTGTGAATCAGGCATTCAAAGATATAGAGGTCTCTTGTCACACCGATGTTATACATGCCCTTTGGCTTATCAAATCCAAGACGGGTTCCCTGTCCGCCAGCCAGAAGGACAGCAGCTACCTTTCCCTCGCGGATAGCCTGTAAGCCTATTTCTTCAAAATGAGTGCGTTTTGCGTTGATCTGGGCCAATTCCATAGCAGACAGCGGTGCGAAAGTACCTCGTGCATTTACAGTCTCATGTGTCTCCAAAACATCAAGCAATGACCAGTCGATGCTTTCAATCTGGGAGAGCAGGTTTTCCTGCTGGCCGGGGGTCAGCGTATCATAAAAAGAGAGCAGCTGCAGCTGATTTTTTTCGGTCAATAATGTAATAGCTTCCTGTTTTGTCATAAAATTTTCAAAACCTTTCTTTTCAATTTAAGTTTGAGACGCATTTTAAAGAAGCCAGCGTCACGCGGTGAAATGCAGGATAAACGCCTGCGGATGTACCCATACGATAGCACAAAGTTTAAAAAAAGTAAAGGTGAATATTGACCGTAATTTGGGGACAATCAGATGGAGCGTGTACGTAAACGGGAATACAAATGAGTTGCGTTCATGAAAACGTAAGAAATTTGAAATGGGATTTTTCCTATAAATATGGTATGATGGAAAAACAGTGATCATTCATGCAATTCGAGTACAATTTGAGCATTGTTCAGTTGTGATTCGGGCAAAATTTGAATGTGTTTTGGCTGACTCGAAAAAACGTTTGGCAAGCGGAAATTTCAACACAAAGAAAGTTTGAAAAAGTCTTGCAAAAACGTATGAAAATTTTGTATAATGTGATTCTGGGCGTATGAATAGAAATAGAAAGGAAGAAGGCGCATGTTTTATTACAAAAACAAAAATGACAAGAAAAAGCGCGTCTTTGCGGGCGCAGTAGCAGTGATTATCGTGCTGGCTATGGTTGCATCTATGGTCGTTTCTGCATTCGCAGATGAGACAGCACCGGTTCAGGCTAAGTCTTATGATCTAACGCTGAATAAAAAGACGACTGGCATATTTGGCCGTGGTGTCAGCTATGAGGGCATCAGTCTTGAAGGAAAGACGTATGACGAGGCAGTGGCAGAGATTAACGAGTATGTCAATGCCCGTTTGAAGAGATACATGCAGTGGGATGTGCTGGGATACAAATATGAGTATGATGGAGAGTATTTCTCTACTACATGGACGAATCCGGATGTGGTAGATCAACTGCAGAACATCACATTGAAAGGCAATCTTATCGAACAATATAAGATGCAGAAGGATCTGGATCAGAGTCCGGTGGATCTGGATCTTCAGTTTTCAGTGAATGAGGATACTGTGCGCAGTACAGTTGCAGAATACACAAGTCATTTTTATCAGGAGCCGAGGAATGCGACAGTGACGCGCGAGAATGGGCAGTTTATCGTGACCGAGGGCGTTACCGGAGTTTCGTTTGATACGGATGCGATTGCAAATGAGCTGCTCGCGGAGATCGAGGATTTCTCAACAGCAGATTCTATTCAATACAGTTTTCCATTTACGGAGACAGCACCGGCATACGACAGTTCCAGCTTTAATTTTTCTGCTACCCCGCTCGGAAGTTATACGACCAATCGCCTGGGTGACGGTGCGAGAACAAATAATATCACCGTATCAGCCAGCAATATGAATGGCAGTATCGTTTATCCTGGAGAGACGGCATCGACATTGAAAATGTTCCATGACATTACGGCAGAGAATAACTACCAAATGGGTATTGGCTACGAAAATGGAAAGTCTGTGCCGAGTATGGGAGGAGGCATCTGTCAGACGACTACGACGCTGTACAATGCCGTCATTCGCGCCGAGCTTACAGTAGTAAGCAGAAAATCACACTCTATGCTTGTAAGTTACGTAGAACCTGCGCTTGATGCGACAGTCGATTATCCGTCCGGTTTGGATTTTACATTTACAAACTCTTTAAATTACCCGATTTATATTGAGTCTTATGTGAGTGGAGACAGCGTTACTGTTAATATCTGGGGTGTAGAAGAACGTCCGGCAAACAGGACAATCGCATTTTCAAGTCAGATTACAAGTGATCTTACCTGGCCGGAGCCGCTTTACAACCAGATCGTGAGTGATACCGAGTGTACAGTGGGAAATGTCAATGTAGCTTATAAGCAGAAAACAACGATTGATCCACACCCGGGCTTTTCTGCGCAGTCCTATAAGCACGTATATATCGATGGTGTGGAGCAGTCAGTTGAGCCGCTGAACTCGGCAGTTTATGGAGCTTCTTCAGGTACGCTGTATCATGCATCTGACTGTACCGTGCAGGCATCGGTTAATTCAGTGCCGATTGGAAGTTCCTGGGCTACTCTTCCAAACATTGGAATTGCATTTACAATCAATACGTACACATTGTCCGGTGAGGCATGGCCGTATTATCCATACTAATCAAGTGAACAAGGCGAACCAGATAATTCAAGTGCTTCAATGGGTTCGCATTTTATACATGCGCCGCTTAACCAGGGGGCGCATGTTTCTACGTAAGAAGGAGCTTTAGAACATGAGATTGTTGAAAAGCATGGGAAAAAAAGCGGGAAGAACAGTGACTGCAGCATTTGTGCTGATTGGAGTTATGGGAGCAGTCTCTTATACGTCCAAGGCAGAGACACAGACAGAGTCGGCAGAATCAGCAGAGTCGCAGGTATTTACACTATCCTTTAATACCAGCACAGTCGGTGTACTGCCGAGGGGTGTCAGTTATGAGGGCATCAGTCTGGAGGGAAAGACAGTCGAGGAAGCAAAAAGTGAAATCAGCAATTATATCACAGCTCGTGAGAGCCGGTATATGGCATGGAACGTTTTAGGCAACATATACGAATATAGTGCTGATTTCTTTGGTGTCTCCTGCACAAATGCGAATATCGTCGATCAGTTGGATACACTGACGATGAGTGGTAATATCATTGATCAATACAAGAAGCAAAAGGATCTCGATGAGAGTCCGGTTGATCTTGATCTGCAATTTTCGATGGATACACAGACACTTCATGATACCGTCAGCCAATATGTTTCATCGCTTTCACGAAACACTTCAAATGCAAGTGTTTCACGTGAGGGCGATCAGTTTATAGTGACAGAAGCTGTAAATGGTATTGCATTTGATACTGAGGCAATTTACAATGAACTGTTGGCACAGATCAGTGACTATTCAAATGCAGATCCGATCAGTTATACATTTCCGTACACAGAGACACCTGCAACCTACACAAGTGCTGATTTTGCGTTTAGTGCGCTGCCGCTTGGAAGCTTCTATACGGATGGTCTTGGGGATGATGACAGGCGCCAAAATATTGCGCGTGCTGCTGAAAATATGAATGGCCGTATCTTCTATCCGGGAGAGACGATATCCGCACTTGAGTTGTACGGGGCAGTCACCACGGAGAATGGATATGCAGAGGCACCCGGCTACAATCAGGGAAAGGTTGAGATGGTAGTTGGCGGCGGTGTCTGCCAGGTAACGACAACACTGTACAACGCGGTGCTGCGTGCCGAACTTGATGTTACATATCGTAAGAATCATTCGATGATGGTCAACTATGTAAGCCCAGGTATGGATGCGATGGTATCACCTCAGGATAATGCCGATTTTACCTTTGTAAATAGCTCGAATTATCCAATTTACATCGAGGCATATATAACAGGGGATCGAATCTGTATCAACATCTGGGGTGTGGACCAACGTGCAGAGAATCGTTCTGTGAAATTTCGCACCGAGGTTCTTTCTGTTTCATGGCCATCTACACTTTATAATGTTGTGGTAAATGATACGGAGTGCCAGACAGGAGAGGTGCGTGTCAACTATAAGCATAAGGTAGAGACAGAGGTTCATCCGGCGGTGTCGTGCGTGTCTTATAAACAGGTGTACATTGACGGGCAGCTGGTAGAGGAAACCGAATTAAACCGAGATACTTACAGAGAGTCTTCAGGTCTGATTTATCGTGCATCCGATTGTAATGTGACAGCATCCGTTCGTCCGGGCAACGAGGGCGAGAATGTGGTATTCCCATTTATTGGCTGGACTGTGGATATTTCAGTCACGACGTTAGATGGTTCTGAGTGGCCATACTATGAATAAGAGAATGTAAGTCAAATAGTGAAGGCAATGACAGCAGAACAGCATATTGATGCGTTCTGCTGTTTGTGAATGAATAACGGAAAATATACAGAATATAGATGATGTTTCTGAAAAAAAGAAGGAAAGGAAAAGGGTATGCGAACTGGAAGATATTCATACAATGCAAGGCAGCGAAGCATTGTAAGGCCGATTCAAAGGGTTCAGAAGCTGGCCGAGAGTTTTGCGCAAAACTACGATGGTGCAGTGATCGGGCTGAACACAGGCATTGAAAAAAACGGTCAGAAACATGAGAAAAGTACGATTATCTCCTCAGCAGTGACAACAGTTCAGAAAAAGGAAGATGTCAAACTTGCATTTTACAGGGCATGCAATGTGATTTTTGCACAGCACGGCCAGCCTCAGATTGTGAATGCGTCCTTTGTTTGGCAGGAAACTAGCGAGGAATCGCTTATGGCAGAGCTTACGGCACATTTGGCAGCACTTTGTAAGAATGAGAATATGTGCCTTGGAGCCGTTACAGCGAGCGTCAGCAGCTTTGTACAAAGAGGGATCGTAACAATTTCGGCAGTTGGTGAGATAGCAGTTTCACATGAAAACAATCAAGTGCATCAGGGGAGTACGCTGTGTATGGCAGGTCACGCAGGACTGGCAGGTATCGGCATGTTGGCATCTGCTGGCGAAGAAGCTCTTAAAAAACAGTACACACAGGGGTTTATCTGTCAGGCACAGAAGTTTTTGACTAAGCTTAGTTTAAGTCCGGTAGAAAAAGCACTGGAAGGGATTGACTCATATATCTATCCGGTGCAGGAGGGCGGCGTGCTGAGTGCGCTGTGGGATTTTGCAGACGGCGCCGATGTTGGACTTGACATTGACATGCGAAAGATTCCAATTCGCCAGGAATCGGTTGAGATCAGCGAGTTCTACAGTCTCAATCCGTATCAGCTGATGGGAGACGGCGCATGTTTGATTGCATCTGCGCAGCCGGAAAGGGTGTGTGCAGCACTTGCACAGGCAGGAATTACGTGCTGCATTATTGGACGGATCACAGATGAGAATGCACGAATTATCCGCAGAGATGATGAGGTGCGCTATCTGGATAAGCCGGCACAGGATGAGTTAAAGCGAAGCGGACTCGAACTGAGACTGTAAAGCAGCAGATGTTGAAACGTGCAGCGAAGAGAGAACTGGGAAAGACGAAGAAATCAAGACGAAGAAATCATAAGAAACACAACAGAAATGATAAAAACAGAAAAAAACAAAGGTAACTACAGCAAAATAAAAGGCAGACAGAAAGGCAGAAGACAGACATGAATGTAGTATTATTAGAGCCGGAGATCCCGGCAAATACTGGAAATATCGGAAGGACCTGCGTTGCGACAGGAACCACACTTCATTTGATCAAGCCGCTTGGCTTTTCACTCGATGAGAAGGCATTAAAACGTGCGGGACTTGATTACTGGCAGCATCTTGATGTGCGTGTCTACGAGAATTTTAACGATTTTCTTGAGAAAAATCCGGATGCACCGAGAAAGCTGTATCTGGCGACAACAAAAGGACATCACGTATACAGTGATGCCCATTATGATGAGGATGCATATCTGATGTTTGGAAAAGAGAGTGCGGGAATCCCGGAGGAGATTCTTCTTGACTACGAGGACCAATGCTTCCGCATTCCGATGAATCCGCAGATTCGCTCCTTAAATCTGTCCAATTCCGTTGCCATCGTATTGTATGAGGCGCTTCGCCAGAACAATTTCGCCAGTATGCAGTTAAGCGGTGAGCTTCATCGACTGCACTGGAATCATCCAAATGAGTAAAAAGCAGAATAAGAAAACCAGCAGGCTATCGGGTCATCCCATTGGCTTTGCTGGTTTTTTATTTGAACTTTTACAATAATGTTGGGGCCAAAAGGCATTTTGACCCTGGTATCTTACAATTATTCACTTTTTGTTGGCTTCGTCTGGAATTTATAACCTACGCCCCATACAGTAGCGATGGACCAGCTGTTTTTGCCCGGAAGCTTTGCGCGCAGACGCTTGATGTGTACGTCAACTGTGCGGGTGTCGCCCACGTATTCATACCCCCATACATGGTCAAGCAGCTGCTCCCTTGTGAAAACCTGATTTGGTGAGGAGGCAAGAAAATATAACAACTCCAGTTCGCGCGGAGGCATCTCAATCGTGGTGCCGCGGTAGCTCACCGAGTAGTTGGTCAGATTAATGACAAGACCCGGAAACGTGATACACTTAGCAGCAGAATCATTATCCGATGAGGATGGTCTGCCGGACAGTGCGGAGAAATCTGGTATGTTGGAATGCGTGCGGCGCACGACTGCACGGATACGGGCAATCAGTTCGCGAGGGTCAAAATTTTTTGTCATGAAATCATCGCAGCCAATCTCAAGTGAGAGTACCGTATCGACGATGTTACCGTCACCAGACAGCATTATGATCGGAATGTTGCACGCATTGTGAAACTCGCGGCACAGATCCAGACTGTTAAATGATGTAATCTGCCGGTCCAACAGCATGATGTGTGGTTGGAAGGACAAAAGATTTTTGCGTGCATCGGTGCGGGTCGCAGCCGTAACAGTTTCATATGCATTTCCATTCAGGCAGGAGGTAAGTTTTTTTAGCATCTCCTCATCCTGACTTACGATTAAGACACGAATAATGTCAACTTCCTGATGAATCATATTTATTCCCCTCTCTTTTTCTGCTATTTAAATGATGTTGGGGTCAAAAGGCATTTTGACCCCTTTGATACCAGATTGCTACGTGCTTTGCACTCTCGCAATCTTCAAAAACATTCGTAATCTTACTCATGTTTTTGAGCTTTTGACCCTGGTATCATTTAAATGTAACAATGGTAACTCCACTGTCGCCCTCGCCAAATTCCCCTAAATGGAAGGACTTTACATATTTGAGTTTCCTTAAGTGCTGGTGAACGCCGTTTCTTAAAGCACCGGTACCGCGGCCATGCACCACGCGAACCTTTTCAAGATGCGCCAGATAAGCATCATCCAGATATTTGTCAAGCTCCGGGATTGCCTCGTCAACGGTCTTTCCAATCAGATTGATCTCAGGAGAAACGGTAGCAGATTTGGACATGCGAATCTTTCCGCTGCCGTTGCCCTTTGCCTTGTGCATGGCAGGAACGCCGTCACCGGAAATTGTCTGCTCGTCAATCAGCTCAAGGTCATTGATATTGACTTGAGAGCGAAGAATGCCCATCTGGACGTACAGATCGCCTCGCGCATTTGGCAGGGAGCTTACAATACCGCGCAGATTTAAGGAAAGCACTTTGACGGCATCGCCTAGCTTTAGCTTCTTGGCATCCGGCTTCTTGGACGGAGCGGCCTTTGGCTGCTTGATCTGAGCCTTGGCAGCGGTCTTGTCGAGCTTGGTGCGAAGCTTGGTGCGTTCTTCTTCAAGAAGACGGCTCACCTCACCGCCATCGGTTTTTTTATTGATGATACGAATCGTCTCATCAGCATAATCCTTTGCATCCTGAAGTACCTTGCGGGCTTTCTCGTTTGCATCCTGCAGGATCTTTGACTTTTGCTGCTCAAGTTTCTCTTTTTGCTGCTCAAGCTGCTTGCGAAGCGATTCCATTTCTGCTTTGTAGGCCGCGATCTGTGCTTGATCCTTTTCCATCTGGACGCGAGATGCCTCCAGATTTGAGATGACATCCTCGAAGCTTTCATCCTGACTATCAATGTGCTGCTTTGCATCCTCAATGATAAATTCCGGAAGACCAAGCTTTCTGGAAATGGCAAACGCATTGCTCTTTCCCGGAATGCCGACGAGCAGGCGGTAGGTCGGGCGAAGCGTTTCCACATCAAACTCACAGCTGGCATTTTCCACGCCCGGAGTGGAGAGCGCGAACAGTTTTAATTCGCTGTAGTGAGTCGTTGCCATCGTGCGCACTTTCATATTGTGGAGAAACGATAAGATCGCCATCGCCAGCGCAGCACCCTCCACAGGGTCTGTGCCGGCACCGAGCTCATCGAACAGCACAAGCGAATCTTTATCCGCTTTTTCCAAAAACTGAACTGTATTTGTCATGTGGGAGGAGAAGGTACTCAAATTCTGCTCAATGCTCTGCTCATCGCCGATGTCAGCATAAACTTCAGTAAAGACGCTGAGTGTGGTGCCCTCAGCAGCCGGAACGTGCAGTCCGGCAAGTCCCATCAGCGTCAGAAGACCAACTGTCTTTAGTGAAACCGTCTTACCGCCAGTATTCGGTCCGGTTACGATTAACAGATCAAAGTTCTCGCCAAGCGTCAGCGTGATCGGAACAACGCGGTGCGAATCAAGCAGCGGATGGCGCGCGTTTTTCAGGCGGATGATGCCATCTTTGTTTAATCGTGGCTCACAGCCGCGGTAGTGGCGGGAGAGTGCAGCCTTTGCAAAGATAAAGTCTAACTCGCTGATCAGCTCCAAATCAAGTGTCAGTTCATCTAAGTGTGCGCAGGTCTGATTGCTCAGATCGGCAAGAATTGCCTCGATTTCCTTCTGCTCACGAATCTCCAGCTCGCGCAGTTCATTGTTCAGCTTCACGACGCTTAATGGCTCGACAAAGATGGTGGAACCGCTTGAGCTTTGGTCATGCACCATACCCGGCACATTCGATTTGTGTTCTGCCTTGACCGGTACGCAGTAGCGGCCGTTTCGCATTGTGATAACGCCGTCCTGCAAATAGGTGCGGGAGTTAACAACAAGGCTGTTTAGCTGAGTGCGAATCTTCTCAGCAGTCGTCTTCATCGCGCGGCGCACCGAGCGAAGACCATTGCTCGCGTCATCGGCGATCTCCTCCTCGGAGAGAATGCAGCGGTCAATCTCCTTTGCAAGAGATACGACAGGTGCCAGTTCGCGAAACATGGCATCAAGTGCATCGTCCTTTTCATCTGGCTCGTGATCGCGCTTTCCATAGTCGCTTGCGCGAAGTGCCACGCGAAGCAGTGCGCTCACGTTTAAAAGCTCAGTGATACTCAAGGAAGATCCCACCTTCAGGCGAAGAAGCGAGTCGCGGATATCTTTCGCACCGGAAAAGGAAATGCTTCCTTTCCGAAGGACACGCGCCAGCGCATCACTTGTCTGTGCCTGTGCGGTCTTGATGTCCTGCAAATTGTCCATTGGAACCAGTTCACGGCATTTTTTCTTGCCCATGGAAGTAGAAGCATACTCTTCGAGTTGGGCAATGATTTTTGTATATTCAAGTGTTGTTAATGCTTTTTGATTCATAAATAAAATCCTCTCGTTTTTCGTAGGAAGAATCCCACTACTTTTATGTGATGGGTAGTTGACAGAAATTCCCCTTAATTTAATAACGTAATAAAAATCGTAGAATGCAAATAGAATAGAAGCGCTTAATAGTTGTAATTAAACGATTATAAGTAAGAAACATTCGCTGATCCTGCTATACAGGCAAATCTAGTATACTACATGCGAAAAAGAAAAACCATAGATTTATTATTTTTTAAAAAAGTTTGCGTCAGAAAAAGCATTTACAAGCATTGCGAAGTTGTTTATAATAGGATAGAAGGGGGGGATTTCCCTTTTCCTAAAGTATCTATTTATTTGAAAAGAGTGAGAGAGGTAGAAAGAGATGAAATATATTCAGGAGCTGCGCGAGGGAGAACGCCTGTCGCAGATTTTTTTCTGTAAAAATAAGACCATTGCCACCACAAAGGCAGGAAAGACGTATTATTCCCTGACCTTACAGGATAAGACGGGTGTGCTTGACGGAAAGGTATGGGAATTGTCGGGCGCGATTGAGCATTTTGAGAATCTTGACTTTATCAAGATTGATGGCGACGTTACCTTATTCAATGGAAGCTTACAATTAAATTGCCGCCGTATCCGCAAGGCAAAAGAAGGTGAGTACGACCAGAAGGATTACTTCCCTGTTTCTCAGAAGGATCCGGCTGTGATGTTTAAAGAACTTCAAAGCTATATTCAGAAGGTAAAGGAGCCACATCTTCATGCGCTTCTTGTAAGCTTCTTTGATGATAAGGAATTTGCCGGAAATTTCTGCCAGCACTCCGCTGCAAAGTCCGTACACCATGGTTTCATCGGTGGTCTTCTGGAGCATACATTGTCTGTTACAAAGATCTGCGATTTCTTCTGTACCTTATATCCGATTATCAACCGTGATCTGCTGTTGACCGCAGCAATGTTCCATGACATCGGAAAGGTAAAAGAATTGTCCGATTTCCCAGAGAATGATTATACCGATGATGGTCAGCTGCTTGGTCATATTGTAATGGGTGTTGAGATGATCGGAAGCCACATCCGCGAGATTCCGGATTTCCCGCCTGCACTGGCATCTGAGTTAAAGCATTGCATCCTTGCTCATCATGGCGAGTTCGAGTATGGTTCTCCGAAGAAGCCGGCGATTATTGAAGCAGCAGCACTTAATTTTGCAGACAATGCCGATGCAAAGCTTGAAATCATGAAAGAACAGCTGGAAAATGCAACGCCGGGTGAGTGGCTGGGCTTCAATCGTCTGATGGACAGTAATATTAAGAGAACAGTATGATACCAGGGTCAATAAGAAATCGTAAGATAAACCGGAGTTGGAGACGTATGGAAGTGAAAAAAAATCAGGACTATATTGTAACAATCGAAGATTTAAGCGTGGAAGGTGAAGGAATCGGAAAGATAAGCGAGGGTGAGGAAAATGGCTTTCCTTTGTTTATCAAAGATACGGTAATTGGAGATGTTGCAAAGGTACGTGTCATTAAGGTCAAAAAGAATTATGGCTATGGACGCCTGATGGAAATCATCACGCCATCGCCAAACCGTGTAAAGCCGCCATGCCCGGTTGCGCGCCAGTGCGGAGGCTGCACACTCCAGTGCATGACTTATGACGAGCAGTTGGAGTTTAAGCGCCGCAAGGTCGAAAACAATTTGCGCCGAATCGGTGGATTAAAGGACATTGAGGTGCCGATGACGCTCGGCATGAAAGAGCCGTGGCGCTACCGCAACAAGGCACAGGTGCCGTTTGGTTTCGATAAAGGTCGTATCTGTGCTGGGTTCTATGCGGGACGCACGCATACGATCATTGACAGCGAGGACTGCCTGATTGCGCCAGAGATCAATCAGGCCATTATAAAAGAGATCAAGTCATTCATGGAGGAGTATCACATCGCACCGTATGACGAGGAGGCTGGCACCGGTATTGTGCGTCATGCATTGATTCGTGTGGGCTTTCACACTGGGCAGATTCTTGTCTGTCTCATCATCAATGCGGACAATCTGCCACATGCAGATGCACTTTGTGAGCGCTTGCAGCGCATTTCGGGCATGACTTCTATTTGCCTGAATATCAATAAGAAAAAGACAAATGTTATTCTCGGAGAAAAGGTTGTGAATTTATTCGGACCGGGCTACTTGGAAGATAAGATTGGTGAAGTCACCTTCCAGATTTCCCCGCAAAGCTTCTTTCAGGTCAATCCGTCCCAGACAGAAGTCCTCTACGGCAAGGCACTCGAATTTGCTGGTCTTACCGGAAAAGAGACCGTGTGGGATCTGTACTGCGGTATCGGAACGATTTCTCTCTTTTTGGCACGCAGCGCAAAGAAGGTTTACGGTGTCGAGATCATTCCAGCGGCCATTGACGATGCGCGCGGAAACGCGAAACGAAATGGCCTTGATAATACTGAATTTTTTGTTGGAAAGGCAGAGGAAGTACTCCCAGAGTGGTATGCGAAACGTGATAGTGACGAAGAGCGCCACGCCGATGTCATCGTTGTAGACCCGCCGCGAAAGGGCTGCGACAGTGCACTTCTTGACACCATCACCGCTATGCATCCAGACCGCATCGTGTATGTTAGCTGCGATAGTGCAACACTCGCCAGAGACTTGAAGTAT
The DNA here is from genome assembly GCA_963652495.1 of uncultured Oscillospiraceae bacterium. Classification (GTDB taxonomy): domain Bacteria; phylum Bacillota; class Clostridia; order Lachnospirales; family Lachnospiraceae; genus Anthropogastromicrobium. The sequence continues at coordinate 7,192 of CAVJTU010000049.1, read as the reverse complement.
CTGACCGAGAAGGTGTGCGGTGAGGACAATAAGGCCGAAGGAAGTAATGACAAATGCGGCGAGTATCGCTATCGTGTCGAAAAAGTACAGCCAGTTGATATGTTCCCGTGGAGTGCGCATGTTGAAACAGTTGTCCTACTGGGCAGGGAAATAGTCAACGATAAGAATGTTGAGTATATGCACGTTGATTATGAGCCGGAAGATGCTGAATACCTGCGTGGAATCAAGGGTTCTGCGACCTATGCAGAGATTAAAGCATGGATTAAGGAACAGTATAATGTATCTGTATCAAGTCTATACATTGCCCAGTGCAAAGATGAATGTGGCTTTGAGAAGCGTGATAACTACAATACAGGTGCCGAAGGTCATAGGGTGCCGAATTGTCCGGCTGAAAAGCGAGAGCTGATTATGAAGGCGTTTAAGCATTTCAGAATGATATAAAATGAGATATGAAAGACCGTCCTCACGGACGGTCTTTTTGCGTGCTACAAAAAAATATAGCTGTCACCGAAGCGACAGCTATTATTCCTCACAAAAGGAAAATCATAAAATTAAACTTTAATCACTAAAGCCCTCGTTGTTAGTATATGTATTGTGTTTTTGCTATTTCCCAAAAATGAGAAATAGCTCATAGTGCGTTGAAAAACGCACGTTCATGTGTTAAAATATATGTACAGGGTAGGAAAAGATATAAATGTGTTTACCACACGTGCATTTGTTCTGAAACCTCTCCTGATACATATATATTTTGTAACAATTCATTCATGTTACAATTCCATAATTTTATACCTGTTCTTTCTTTTAGATTGCGAAAAAAGGTGGCGTGATGCCACCTTTTTTTGTTGCAAAAAAATATAACTGTCACCGAAGTGATAGCTATATTTTTGGTACGTCAACCATTGTATATATGTTTTTCTTACTATACATAAAAGCTCTCGTTGGATTAGTTTGAGTTATATTTTTCTATGTCGTGAAAAAAATTTTTGAGCTGGATGTGTTGATAGACAACACGATTAACGGAAATAGTGCGATAATGGGTAGGAAAAGTCTTGAAATTGGAAAATTAGTGTGTTAGACTTTTGTTAAACCGTAAAAAATACAGTGAAATGGAGGAATAAAGATGGCAAAGCAAAAAGGTTGGACAAATTCAATTCCTGTTCAGGAAAGAACATTTCTTACACAGAGAGAGCTTGGTAGATACACTGGTATCAGCTATGATTTAGTTAGAAAATACGTTAAGGATAGGGAATTTCACGATTATATTACAGTAGGAAAACAGAACAAAGTGATGGTTGATAGAGTTGCTTTTGAGAATTTTCTTAAAGCAAAAAAACATATTGAAAAGTAAAATTACATAAAAAAATAGCAACTGTGAATGGGAATCACGGTTGCTATCAGGAAGTCATCAAGGAAAAGGCAAGTTACCATGAAAACTTCTTTCTTTTATTATTTATGCTCATATATTAGCATATTTTCTTGGTGACTTCAAGAGAAAAACAGAAAATTCATGAAAACATGAAATCATGAGAAAGGACGTGTTAATATATGACATACGAAAATTTAATTTTAGAAGCGACAGATGATATTTTGGATAATTTTGTAGGTACATCATTTGTGCCGAGTGTAGTTGCGGAAGACGTTATTAACGCCTGCAATAATGCGATTATTATGGAAAATACAGTTCGTAATCATACAGGATTTACAAAGTACAAGCAGTTGACAACATTAACAACGGTACAGGTAGCAAGGATTCTGTTGAAACTGGAACAAGTAAAACAGATTAATACAGGAGTAGATGTGCATAACAACGATAAGCTGTTGTTAGGTGTATATCAGAACAATGGCGAATACAGAGGAACATATATTACAGAGAATACGGATTTGAGACGTTTAGCACGTAATTATAAACCGTCAATGACTACAAAAGAATTTAATGAAGTGTGTAGTATGTTACATGATACAGCACCGATTGTTAAACGTTGTGAAGAAAAAAATCTTGTTGCTGTCAACAACGGTGTTTTTCTTTATGATATTAAAAAGTTGGAACCATTCTCGCCAGAATTGGTATTTTTGACTAAAATTCCTATTGATTATAATCCAAATGCACAGAACATTGTGATTCACAATGACGAAGATGGTACAGACTGGGACATTGAAAGTTGGATGGTTGATATGTTTGATGATGATACAGAGGTATCAGAATGCTGTTGGGAGACAATCGGAGCTTCTATTAGACCATTGCAAGGTTGGGATAAATGTGCGTTTTTCTATGGAGAAGCCGGAAATGGTGGTAAAGGTACTATTTGTTCTTTGATTCGTAATTTGCTGGGTAGAGGTGCAGTTTCTTTGCCTTTGTCTGATATGGACAAGCGTTTTAGCTTAGAACCTGTATTACACGCAACAGCGATTATTACAGATGAGAACAAGGTAAATGAGTATCTGGACGATGTGAGCAATCTTAAAGCACTGATTACAAATGATGTATTATCAATCGAAGCAAAGTTCCAGATGCCTGTAAGTTTCAGATACAAAGGATTCATGATTCAGTGCTTGAACGGTATGCCGAAAGTAAGAGATAAATCTGATTCGTTCTACAGAAGACAGTTGTTCCTGCCGTTCTTTAAATGTTTTACAGGGAAAGAACGTAAGTATATTAAAAATGATTATCTGAAACGTAAAGAGGTTCTTGAATATGTATTATACAGAGTGTTGAACATGAATTATACGACATTAAGCGAACCTACAAAAGCGAAAGAGTTGTTAAGAGAATACAAAGAATTCAATGACCCTATCAGACGTTTCTTATCTGAGGTATTGCCGGAATTGAAATTGAATAGAATTCCAATGACAATGCTGTATGATTTTTACAATGCTTGGTATTGTAAGCAGAACAATAATAAGCCTGATGGAACAAATCAGAATACTTTTACAAGACAGGTAAAAGAGGTTATCAGTGATTATACGGCGGATTCAGGCTTTGTATTTGCAAATGATACAAAGATTAACTTTGAAAAAGATAATCTGGAACCACTGTTAAAAGAGTATAAATTATACAGTTGGATTAATAACACATATTCAGAAGCGGATAATTTTGGAGTTAGAGTAGACCCTTCAAAGAGTGGAAAATACAAAAGCGTGATTATGCGTAAGTAATACATAGAATTCATTCACAAAAAAAGTAACGAGCAATCGTTACTTTTTTTGTGTGCGTGAAAAAGTTCCCTTTTGGTTCCTCTTTGTCACATCAAGATGCGTTTTGAGTGTAGATAATATCAATATGATACAAAGTGAAAATGGCTGATTTTGACTTGACAAAGATAATATCAAAATGATACTAAGTACAGTGAAAAATGCTCGAAAATTGCATTTTGAGGTGATTTTTCGTAAAAAGGGGAACCAAAGGGGAACCAAGGGGGAACCGCTGAATCCGTTGGTAGACAACGGATTTGACAAAAAGTTCCCTTTTACAAAAAATTAGGGGGAACCAAAAGGGAACCGCTGAATCCGTTGCTGGACAACACATCCGTACAAAAAGTTCCCGAAGTTCCCTTTTTTTTAATAATACATACGTGAGAAACATATAACATGTCTTTCTTTGTATGTCCATTATTATTTTTATTTTTTTTTGTAGGAGCGAAAAAATTTTCTATATAAGAATTTCAGAAAAAGGGGAACTTCGGGAACTTTTCCATAAATCCGTTGGTGGGTAACGGATTTGAAGTTCCCCCCAGGGGGAACCAAAATTATTGATTTTAACCTATGAATTTCGATAAATCCATTGCTGGACAACGGATTTGAAAAAGTTCCCCTTTGGTTCCCCTTTGGTTCCCCTTTTCGGGAACCATACAGAGTGATAGTACAGAAAATGTGCTATCACTTTTTGTTTTTCGGGGATTTTTTGCTTCTGGATTTTCAGAAGTTGATAACATCTATCATTACATTTTCCATGTATGCAATCAGCAGAACAATTCAAAACATATCGTTTAACATACCGTATGACCTCACCACGCATATAAAATCATCAATCCGTAAAATTATACGTTTTTCTAAAAAATCTTCACCACACCTCAAATTTTAATATTATACGACATATTCACAAAAAAAGACTTTAGCTCAAATCTGAGCTAAAGTCCAAGCAGCATTATATCAACTCTGCATACAATCCAGCTTCTGAGATTGCAGTTACAGCTGTATCAATATCTTTGAAGTTGATAAATACGTCTTCATCATAAACGCTGTAGTTAATGTCAGTGTCATGAAGAGCGTACTGTACTACTACCATGTCTTCATCAGTTGCAAAGCCAATGCCGTTATGGATAGTAAGAATTACATTTACATTTGCTTGCATAGCCTGTGTAAGCATGATGATGTTAGCAAGGTCTTTCTTGTCGATAACATATCTGTTAGGACATGAGACACTGTAACTGATATTGTTAAGTTCAAAAACTTTACTCATATCAGCATCATCTGTATAAATATCAAGTGTTACAGTATCGTTTGTCATTAAGTCTTTGTGTAAAACGATTACAGGCTGTTCTGCTGGCTCTGCTTTAACGTTTTTCTTAGAGCTGAATTTGTTCTTTACAGCCATGTAAACACGCTGATTGCTCCAATCTGGATGAGCGTTTCTTACGTTGTTATATACTTTCTTAAAAGTGTTCTTAGATTTGTTCCATTCTTTTGCTGTCATAATTTTAATCTCCTCTTTTATCTGTAAAATAAATTAACCAAATTTTCTTAGTTACAAAAATTAACCCGACACTGCGTAAGCAGTATTGCAAAAATCCATCTTATGATGGATTAAAAGGAGAGTAGAAAAAAGTTCTGTATGTAATCAGCAGAACAAATCAAAACCTATCGTTTAACACACCGTATGACCTCACCACGAGCATAAAATCCCTAATCCGTAAAATTATACGTTTTTCAAAAAAATCTTCACCATACATTAAATTTTAATGTTATACAGCGTATTGAAACATGACAGCAATTTTCAAGCCTTCGTTTGGGTAGGAAATACATCTTGAAATCTACTGTATTATCGTGATATAATATTTTCATGAAAACATGAAACAATGAAATCATGAAAACATGAAAGGAGAGCGAATCATGAAGAACATATTGATTATTAACCGTAAGGGCGGTGTTGGTAAGACATTGGTTGCAGATGAGCTTGCTTTTGCTTTGGATGCCAAGAATGTTCCGTATTGCTTTTATGACCTTGACGGTCAGGGCGGTACACTGCATGAACCTGTTGAAATGGATAATGCGGATATATCAATTATTGATACACCGGGTTCATTACAAGGTGAAATGGGTGAATGGGTCAAAGATGCGGATGTAGTTATTATTCCGATGCGTCCAAGTGTAACGGATATGCCAGCTACGGAAACAACGATTGACCTTGTAAAGCGTAATGCACCAGATACGCCTATTGTGTATGTGGTTAATGGTACAAATAGATTTAAAGCTACAAAAGAATTTATGGAATTTTTCAAAGAAGAACATAAAGATGAACCAATCTATTGTCTGCCACAAAGTGAAGCGTTTGTACAGTCAAGGCTTGCAAATCAGTCTGTTGTAATGTATAACCCAAGGCTTCCAGCTGCATTAGCTACCAGTGTGCTGACGCATTCTGTATGGAAAATCTTAAAATTGAAATTCTAATGAAATCATGATAGAATGAAATCATGAAAACTGAATTAGCAGTAGTAGCCGCAGATTTTGTGGGATATGTGGGTAACTCGTAGAGTTATCCATATTTTCCACAAAAAAAGATTGCCCCCTACTATTGTCACTCCCTGTATGGGAGTGTGAATTTGAATCAAAAAAAGAAGGGAGATTTTAAGATATGTCTGAAAATAGATTCAAAGCTCGTCAACAGAAGCGAGCTGTTGAGGAAGAATCACGTCTGGAACAGGCAAAGGGTGGAACTACATCTGTATCTGCAAAGAAAAGCAGTGCAAATCTGGTTCCTTTACAGTTCTATATGACAAATAATATGAAGAAAAGATTGAAAATGTATTGTCTGTCAAACGATACAAAGATGACAGATGTTTTGAATAAAATTACAGATGATTTTTTGAAATCCAATGGATTTTAATGAATTCATGAAATCATGAAAGCAAGGAGAGAATCACATGGCAAAAAAAGAAGTAAAAACTGATTTATGGGTTGCTTCTCAGTTAGATAAATGCAAAATCCAATTCACAGCACAAGGAAGTGATGTAAAGGAGATTGACGAAGCTCTGTCAACAGCTTCCAAGCGTGGAACTGGAAATGCTGGTTATCCTGAATATGTGGCTGTTGTAAATGATTTTGTAATTGTCATTGAAGATAAAGCAGATTTGGATAAACATGAAAAAATGACTGATACAGCCCTTATTGAGACAACAACAAAAGCAATTACTGATTATGCTGTAAACGGTGCATATTTCTATGCAAAGCATATTGCACAGAACAGCTCATTTAAGAAGGTATTTGCTATTGGTGTATCAGGTGATGAAAAACATCATAAGATTACACCTTTGTATGTTGATGATAGAGAAGGCTATATTGAACTGGAAGATGTTGAATCATTTACGATGTTCAACAAATTAAACATTTACGAGTATTATTTGAGAAATGTTCTGAAAGAAAAGACCGATGTTGAAAAGACAACGGAGCAGATTCTGAAAGATGCTGCCACACTTCATGAATATCTTCGTACATATGGTTCATTGAAAGACCAAGATAAACCGCTTGTTGTATCAGGAATTTTGCTTGCGTTGGATGAAATTGAAAGTGGTAGCTTTTCGATTGATTCATTGACAGGTGATAATCTTGATACAGATGGTGAGAAAATCTATAACGCTATTCAGAAGCGTTTAAAACGTTCCAATGTTGGACCAGATGCAAAGCGTGACAAGCTCATGAGTGAGTTTGCAATCATCAAGACCAGTGCAAGATTGAATGAGATTGATGATAAGTTGAAAAAGACACCATTGAAATATTATGCAGAATTTTTGAAGGCTAATGTATTTGACAATATCAAATATAAATCATCTGCTGAGGATTTTATTGGGCGGTTTTACGGTGAATTTATGAGTTATTCAGGTGGAGACGGACAAACACTTGGTATTGTTCTTACACCTGCTCATATCTGTGAATTGTTCTGTGATTTATTGGATGTACAGCCTGATGATATTATTCTTGA
>CAVJTU010000048.1:0-23300 GCA_963652495.1 uncultured Oscillospiraceae bacterium | reverse complement strand
CCTGAGGTATCTTCAATTTTCAACCTCCACGCTTTTTATTATACAGGAAGCTCCCATTATCCGTATTCAGAGGAGATGATGCAGTTAGCGGACCGTCAGGGTTTTGTTATCATTGATGAGGTTCCGGCGGTCGGAATGAATCTGTTTATTCCGAATGCTCCGGATGTATTCACGCCAGAGCGTGTCAACGAGAAAACACTTGAGCATCATACGATGGTACTAAAAGAACTGTATCAGCGTGACAAGAATCATCCATGTGTTGTAATGTGGAGTGTAACGAATGAGCCTCATTCCAGTGAGGACAGCGCATTGCCATATTTCACCGCAGTGGTAAATCAGATCCGTTCGTTAGACAATACGCGTCCTGTTACTGGTGTCATGTGTGTAGATGTGAAGGAGGATAAAATCTCTCAGCTGTTTGATGTAGTATGCATCAACCGTTACTTCTCATGGTATCTGTGTACAGGAAAAGTTGAGACGATTTATCCGATGATGAAGAAAGATCTTGAGGATTGGTATGAAAAGTACCACAAGCCGATCATCATCACTGAGTACGGCGCCGATACCATTGCCGGAATGCATAAGCTTCCGGAGGTTATTTTCTCGGAGGAGTATCAGACGACCTATCTGGAAGAAAATAATCGCGCAATTGATTCGTGTGATTTCGTAGCTGGCGAACAGATCTGGGCGTTTGCAGACTTTATGACCAGCTTCGGACTGCGCCGCATTGACGGAAATAAGAAGGGAATCTTCACCAGGCAGCGCCAGCCAAAGGCGGCAGCATTTGTGATCAGAAAACGCTGGACACAGGAAAAGTAATCCTGTCAATTACATCTGTTCTTGAACAACCCCGTTCGATACGTCGGACGGGGTTTTCTGCGAAAAAAATGGATAAAGGGAGAAATTGTTTGTGTTATACTAATGGCAGTTTGCATGATTCCCGCACGATCAGTTCTGGCTCAATCACGATCTGACGCTGGGCTGGTGTTAATGACTTTCCCTGCATCAGATCAAGCAGCAGTTTTGCCGCACGCTCGCCTAATTTTTCGTGCGGATGCGCAATCGTTGTCAGCCCGACCTGATAATTCTCCGCAAGAAATGAATTATCGTATCCGGTTACGGACACATCTTCGGGTACGCGAAGACCAAGCTGTGCAAGCGTTTGAATCGTCTTAATCGCAATCTGATCATTGTAACAGACTACGCTGTCAAATGATATGCCATGCACCGCCATCGACCTTAGTCTCGCAAACGGCTTTACCGCACGGTCTTCCGTGTGAAACCAGATGATACGATCCGGATCATACAGTATGCCATACTCCTGCAGCGCGCGCACATAGCCGCGATGGCGCTCCATCCCCTGCCGGTCATCTGCCTTAAACATGCCTAAAATACGGCGATGACCAAGCGACAGCAAATACTTTGTGATCAGATAACCACCCTTAAAATCGTCCATCATCACATAGGGACGATCCCTTAACTGATCCATTGTCCCCTGAATAAACACATATGGAATGTGAAATTCTTCCAGCTTTTTGTACAGTGCAATATGACGGCAATAAATTTCACTCTTACTCGGCTCGATAATTAAGCCTTCGATATCCTTGGAGAGAAGTTCCTCCAGACATTTTCCCTCTGCGCTGGAGGAATTTTTTGTATTCTTCAGTATAATGCTATAGCCATTGTCCGTCATCACTTGATCGATTCCCTGAATGACTGCCGGAAAAATATAGTCGGAAAGATATGTTGTCACTACAGCAATGTTGCGTGATGTCTTTGTGTGCCTGCCCATCTCCGAGCAAAATGTTCCTTTACCATGAATGGCATATACATATCCTTCGCGCTCCAAAAGTGCCAGTGCCTTGCGCACTGTATGGCGGCTGACCGCATAGACTGCCGCCAGCTCATTTTCAGACGGCATCTTATCCCCTGCCTGATACTCTGCGTCCAGTATCTTTTTCTTTAGTTCACTCATCAGCCTCCAATATTTTAATTCCTGACTGTCTGAATTTGCCATAGATTCTCCCTTTCCATTTGGCAACTAACCATTTATTTCCTAAATTTTTTATCAAATGCTTTCTTTCTGCCAAATACCCTTTCTGATTTTCTCTAGCTTACCATCTGTCTGTTCGTTTTGCAACAAAAAGCACCGAAAACAATCGAAATCTTGTCTGGTTTCAGTTGCTTTCGGTACTCATCTTATTCAGCTTCTATCAAATTAGGAAGAGTACCATACACACCGCATGGCATGGAGACTTCATTCAGATTTTTCTAGTGATTTCTCCATCTTTCATCTGGCTTTTTTTCAAAGGTTTTATAAAACAAGAAATTCAAAAGAGAACACAATGTTTTTTCTTTACAACTATTGATGCGTATGTTATACTTCGGTTGGAGGCTGCCCTTTTGGCAACGATAGGAAATAGATGCTGTTGTGCGCAAAGAGCATCACAAAAAAGAAAGGTAACAAGGTATTATTTCATTATGAAGGGAATTATTTTAGCAGGCGGAAGCGGTACAAGACTGTACCCGCTGACCAGAGTAACTTCTAAGCAGCTGCTTCCAATTTACGATAAGCCGATGATATATTATCCACTGTCCGTTCTGATGAACGCAGGTATTCGTGAGATCTTGATCATTTCCACACCAGATGATACACCGAGATTTGAGGCACTTTTGGGTGATGGTCATCAATTTGGAATCGAGTTGTCCTATGCGATTCAGCCAAGCCCGGACGGACTGGCTCAGGCATTCATTATTGGTGCTGATTTCATCGGAAACGATAATGTAGCGATGGTACTCGGCGATAATATCTTCGCCGGTCATGGTCTGACAAAGAGATTAAAGGAGGCTGCAAACCGCAAGGTGGGCGCTACTGTATTTGGCTACTATGTAGACGATCCGGAGCGTTTTGGTATTGTTGAGTTTGACAAGAACGGAAAAGCCATTTCCATCGAGGAGAAGCCGGCACATCCAAAGAGCAACTATTGTGTAACCGGTCTGTACTTCTATGACAATCGTGTGGTTGCGTATGCTAAGAACTTAAAGCCATCCGCAAGAGGCGAGCTTGAGATCACGGACTTGAATCGTATCTACTTAGAGAATGGTGAGCTGAATGTTGAACTTTTAGGACAGGGCTTTACCTGGCTGGATACCGGTACACATGAGTCTTTAGTGGACGCTACTAACTTTGTACGTACCGTTGAGACACATCAGCACAGAAAGATTGCCTGCCTTGAGGAGATTGCTTACTTAAACGGCTGGATCACGAAGGAGCAGCTAATGGAAGTTTATGAGATCTACAAGAAGAACCAGTATGGTGCTTATCTGTTGGATGTCATGAATGGAAAGTATATTGACAAGTAAGAAAAATAAGGCACTATAAAAATAGAAGAATTGATGATGAAAAGAAAATATCGTGTGATATTACTGGCAGCGCTGGTGCTTGGCTGGATGGGCGTAATTTTTGTGTTCTCCAGTCAGAATGGCGCTGCATCGTCAGAGACGAGCGGACGGGTCGTAACGGCATTGATTGCCATAATAAGACCCGATTTTAACAGCCTTGCAGCAATCGAGCAGGAGCACTTTCGGAATCTGGTCACATTTTTTGTACGCAAGGGGGCGCATTTTACAGAATACATGATTCTGGGCATGCTCCTTTTTTTATTTTATCAAGAGTGGCAGCCGAAGATTTTTCTGGTGCCGGAAAAGGAAGATGCGCACATAATGCAGCTTCGCTTGCGGCGCGTCTGGCTGGCATCATGGCTCACTGGCACACTCTATGCGGCAAGTGATGAGTTTCACCAGATGTTTACAGGCGGGCGCTCTCCACAGCTAAGAGATGTCTGCATAGACAGCTTTGGAGCAGCAGTGGGATGTTTGATCGCGCTGGCAGTCATGACACTCATCGTAAGAAAAATTGCAAGAAAAATGCAAAGGCAGAGAAGTAAGACAGATAAGATGTCAAAGTGAAAATGTTATGATACCGGAGTCAAAAGGTCAGAAAGCCGATGCAAGCTTGCTTGCGAGAGTGCAAAGCACGTAGCAATCTGGTATCAAAGGGGTCAAAATGCCTTCTGACCCCAACATCATGTTACGAATAAAATGGAAAAGCGAAGACATCCGAATATAAGACATCAGATAAGGACAGCAGGAGGAATCGAAAATGATAGAAGCATTAGAAAAAAATATCCGAAAAGTAGTGCCGTATGTTCCGGGGGAACAGCCGCAAAATCCAAACGTGATCAAGCTGAACACGAATGAAAATCCGTATTCTCCTGCACCTGGCGTGGCACGCGTTTTAAAGAGCATGGACGCGGATCTGCTGCGGTTGTACCCGGATCCAACAAACGGCTGCTTGGTAAAAGCACTGGCAGATTATTATGGACTAAACGAGGATCAGGTCTTTGTTGGAATTGGTTCCGACGATGTGTTAAGCATGAGCTTTCTGACCTTCTTTAATTCAGGAAAGCCGATCCTGTTTCCGGATGTGACCTATTCCTTCTATGATGTGTGGGCCGATCTGTACCACATCCCATATGTGACCTGTGCGCTGGATGATCAGATGGCAATCAAAAAAGAGGACTATTTCAGAGAAAACGGCGGCATCGTGATTCCAAATCCAAATGCACCGACAGGAGTGTATGAACCACTTGAGACATTTGAGGAGATTCTTAAGAAAAATCAGGATGTTGTAGTTATCATTGATGAGGCGTATGTGGACTTTGCCAATGGTCCGTCTGCGCGCACGTTGATTGAGAAATATCCGAATCTGCTTGTTGTTCAGACCTTCTCCAAGTCTCGTTCCATGGCAGGTATGCGTATCGGGTATGCGATGGGAAATGCCGAGCTGATTAAGGCTCTCAATGATGTAAAATATTCCTTTAACTCTTACACAATGAGCCGTGCGGCACTTCTATGCGGTGTGGAGGCTGTCAATGATCGTGCATACTTTGAAAAGCATGTCAAAATGATCTGTGATACCCGTGAAAAGGCGAAGAAAGCGTTAGCTGCGCTTGGCTTTTCCTTCCCGAATTCCCAGTCCAATTTTATTTTTGCGACCCATAAGAGTATGCCGGCAAAAGAGATTTTTACTGCGTTAAAGGCACGCAATATTTTTGTTCGCTACTTTAATAAGCCGGGCATTGATAACTACTTGCGTATCACGATCGGTACCGATGAGCAGATGGCAGCACTTGAGGCAGCATTGAAGGAAATTTTGCCGCAGGAGTAAAGAAAATGATACCAGGGTCAAAAGGTCAGAAAGCCTTTTGCACCCAACATCAAGAAAATACAAAATAGAAGAAATAATAGAAAAAATAGAAGATGAAAAAGACAGAGACAAAATCAGTAAAATGATTTGCCTCTGTCTTTTTTGCATTTTTTTGCATTTTGCCTTCACAGGTTACTGTTTTCCTGTCACTTAAATTTAAAACGGATGCTTCCGGTACTGAGCAGGTGTCACGCCGGTCAGCTTCTTAAACTGGCGGTAGAAGTGTACTTCATTGTTATAGCCACAGATTTCTGCGATCTGCGACAGCGGCAGATTGCTGGTGGAAAGGTTGAATCTTGCGCGCGCGACACGCATCAGAATCAGATCCTGCTGGAAGGACTGACCAAATGTTTTTTTATAGAGCATTTGAAAGTAGGACTCACTGATATTTAATTGTTTGGCATATTTTGCGATAGAATGTTTTTGGTCAAGTGTATTTGAAATTTCAAGATGAAGCTGTTTCAGTTGTTTTTCCAATGGTGTGATATAGGAGTGGCTTTGAGAGGATGCATGAGCGGTAGAAAGGCTGTTTAGCAGAAATGTAAACAGAGCGCACATGTTTTCATCCTTGAAATCAGGCTGCCCGAAGGAGAGTTCCAACAGAATATGACGAATGCAAAAGTAAAAGATATCGGTGTCTTCAACAGAAAACGGGTGGTTGCTGATTGTATTTAAGCGTGCAATCAGATCGGGATCATCTGTATCGAAGTGAAGCCAGTCATCAATATATTCGCCATCCGGATTGCCGTAGTAATTTGGTGTGTGCGGTGCAAGGACAATAATCTGAGGTGGTTCGACAGAAAAATGCTCGGAATTAATCATAAAACTGCCATGGGAACGTACAATAAGCAAAACAAAATGGGGAAGTCCTTTCGGACGACTCATGCGATACGTGCTTGGATGGGTGGTTTTATATCCACCAGTAATTGCTCGGATCATGAAATATACTGCCTCCTGAATGAAAATCATAGGATATGTTAGTTTTTACTCTAGTTTAGGTTATTGTATCGTATTTGTCAATGATGTATCATAGAAGAAGTGAATGACAAGACAGTATCCTACAGAAAACACAAAAAATGAATTAGAATTATGTGAGTATGAGGAAAATGTAATAAAAATAGGAGGGGACAGATAGAGAGTAATCGAAGATGGTGAATTGATATAGCATGCAAGATCGTGACACCTGTGTTGGATATGTTGGAACATGGAAAATTAAAACAGACATTGCCGCAGACGTGCATTTTGGAGCACACCAGATGAGGAGTAGTTTGCGAGAAGGGCATAGTCAGGTGGTCATATTATGATCGATCATGTACAGGATTAAGCATACGGTAACAAAAGGGATAAAAGAAACAAAAAATGACTGCAAGGCATGACTGCAAATCGTCCGAGAAAATCAAAATGTAAAAGCAGAATTGTCTTCGTATAAAGAAATGAGAAACAAAACACAAGGAGGGAACAACATGACAAAAACAAGAAGAGCAGCAACGATGATGATGGCAGCAGCGATGGGAACATCCATGATCGGTGTCATTCCGGCAGCGGCAGAGGAAGAGCGTGAAACCTTAAAGCTTGCGCTGACACAGAGCAGTATGGTTACCGATTACGAGAACAACTACTTCACGAAGTATCTCGAAGATAAGCTGAACATCAACATTGAGTTCTACATGCTTCCAGCAGATTCAGCAGAGACCAGAACAAAGGTAAATCTGATGGCAACCAGTACCGATGATCTGCCAGACGTAATGATCACAGATGGATTTTTGACAAATGAGATGCTTTTACAGCTCGGAGACAGTGGATTCTTTATGCCGCTGAATGATTATCTGAACGATCCGGAGGTAATGCCAAACTTCAATGCAATCCCAGATGAAGATAGAGAAGCGATCTTGCAGGCAACCACGATGGCAGATGGCAACATCTACGGCTTTGCAGCATATGAGCCAGAGACCTGGAACCTGACACCAAACCGTATGTTTATCAACCGTACATGGCTGGATAAGTTAGGGCTTGATGTTCCGACTACAACAGAAGAATTAAAGACGGTTCTTGAAGCATTCCGTGATGGCGATCCAAACGGCAACGGCATTCAGGATGAGATTGGTGTATATGGTTATGCAGGCGGCAACTACGGTCAGAACACAGTAGATGCTCTGATGAATGCATTTATCTTCTGGAATGGCGGACTTTCCTTATCCGATGACGGCTCTGAGGTTATCGCACCGTTCACACAGGATGCATGGCGCGAAGGCTTGACTTATATGAACGATCTGTATAATGAAGGACTTCTTTCTGCAAACATCTTTACAGATGATGAACAGCAGTTCAAGGCCATCTTAAATCAGGAGACACCAATCGTTGGTCTGACAACAGCAGGCTCTTTAAGCAATTGGCCGGATGTAAAGAACAATGCAAACTTTGCAGAGATGGAAATGATCGAGCCATTAAAGGGACCGGAAGGTGTACAGTATACACCATATAATCCATATAACCCGGGACAGGAAATGTACATCATCAATGGAACTGATAAACTGGATCTTGTTTTGAAGTTCGCAGATGAATTCTTCAATATTGATACCGGTCTGATCGAGCGTTTCGGAGAGGAAGGCGTTGACTGGACAAGAGATCCAAAGGACTTAGAGGGACAGACCAATGCTTATGTAGAGGCTGGACTGTATGACAGTCTGTCAATGCTTGTTATTTCTACTGTATGGGCTGACAATCAGAGTCAGACATGGAGAAACCATGGACCAAGATATGCAAGTCTTGAGATGGGCAACACCGTTTACGATTATTCTTCCGGAAATAAGTTTGATGTAAACGATCCGACTCAGCTGAATGCAAAGTGCTATGAGATGTATTACAGTAAGCATCCGGAATATGTACTTCCTACTTTAAAGTATACACTTGACGAGACTGAAGTAATTCAGGAGCAGCTGACTACACTTCCGACATTTGTTGATCAGTGCATGGCAGAGTTCATCACCGGTGCCAGATCTCTCGATGACGATGGATGGAACAACTATTTGGACGAGCTTGAGTTAATGGGACTTTCCACATGGCTTGAGACTGCACAGGCTGCTTACGACAGAACGAAATAATGAATCAAAATCATTTTAAATAATTAATTATCATCATATGGATGGGCGTCTACATGAATAGTATGTCTGCCCGTCCATATTGCATAAAAGGAGGCAGATCTATGGCAGAGGGTTCGTCACAGGTTCGCGCACAGAACAAAAAGACATTGATGAAGCGCATTCGCTCCAGATGGCAGCTGTATTTGCTGCTTTTGCTGCCGCTTGCGTGGCTGATTGTGTTTGCCTATGTTCCGATGGGCGGTCTGGTAATCGCATTTAAGAAATATAATGTAAGGCAGGGCATTTGGGGAAGCGACTGGGTTGGCTTTAAGAATTTTGAAAAATTTTTCAAATCTGTTAAGTTTTCGATCGTTATGAAAAATACATTGACGATTTCGTTGTATTCTCTCGTTGTTACATTCCCGATTCCGATTTTATTTGCACTTCTTCTGAATGCAATGCCGGGACGACGTTATAAAAAAGTGATTCAGACAGTAACGTATATCCCATACTTTATTTCCACGGTTGTTATGGTTGGTCTGATTTTCCAGATTCTGGATTATCGTAATGGTCTTTGGGGAAGTCTCTTTGCACTATTTACTGGAAAGACGGCTCCGAATATTCTTGCAAATGGAAAATTGTTTAAGCACATTTACGTGTGGTCCGCAGTATGGCAGACGACCGGATATAGTGCAATTATCTATATAGCAGCACTCGCAGGTGTAGATCAGTCCCTTCACGAAGCAGCGATGATTGATGGAGCCAGCCGCTTCCAGAGACTTCTTTATATTGATATTCCGTCCATCAAGCCGACAGCCAGCATTATGCTGATTCTGGCAGTTGGAAATATCATGAATGTCGGATATGAAAAAGTTCTTCTGATGCAGAACGACTTGAACTTAAATTACAGCGAGATCGTTTCGACATACACATATAAGATTGGTCTTGCAAGTGGTATTACTGACTTTTCACTGTCAACTGCGATTGGTATGTTCAACTCAGTAATCAACTTTACTTTGCTGATTATTGCGAACACACTGAGTAAAAAATTAAGCGGAAGCGGAATTTTCTAAGGAGGTAGGATATGCGTAAATTTAAACGTTATAGTTGGAATGACAAAGCATTTTATATCATTACCATCCTGATTTTGACGATCTTTTTTATCATGGTGCTCTACCCATGTATCTTCGTAATCAGTGCATCATTTTCGTCTGGCACCGCTGTTCAGTCTGGAAAAGTCGTATTGTTCCCGGTTGATTTCAGTCTGGAAGGCTATAAGACTGTCTTTAATACAAAGACGGTGTGGATCGGTTTTGCCAACTCTTTGTTTTACACATTTGCCGGAACTGCGATCAATGTAGCGATGACGATGACAGCCGGCTATTGTCTTTCAAGAAAAGACCTTCCGGGGCGAAACGGCATCATGCTGCTGTTCACATTTACGATGTTTTTCAGCGGAGGTCTGATTCCAACATACATGGTCATTCAGCAATTAAACATGCTCAACACCAGATGGGCGCTGTTGCTTCCGGGTGCAATTGGTGTGTACAACCTGATTGTCTGCCGTACATTCATCAGCAATACGATTCCGATTGAGCTGCTTGAAGCATCCAAGATTGATGGCTGCTCCGATATCAAATATTATTTAAAAGTAGTTCTGCCGCTTTCAAAAGCAATCCTGGCCGTTCTTGTATTATTTTATGGTGTAGGTCACTGGAATGCCTATTTTAATGCGATGATTTATTTGCATGACAAGGCACTCTATCCGCTGACGTTGTTTCTTCGTGAAATCCTGATGGCGAGCCAGATTGATCCGTCCACTGTTCAGGATCCGGAACTGCAGGCGAGACTGCAGGATATGGTTGGTGTAATCAAATATTCGCTGATCATGGTTAGTATGGTTCCGGTTTTACTTATTTATCCATTTGTACAGAAGTACTTCGTAAAGGGTGTCATGATCGGTTCTGTAAAGGGTTAATTACAGTTCGTGTGGCTTGGCAAAATTAGCAGTGAGACGAGTGTGAACAGTAAATAGGCAAAGGATTTTACATTGATTTCTATATACGAATCAGATAAAATGATGATGAGAGAAACAGAAAGGAGATTTTTTTTATGGACAATAAGGCATGGGCACAGGAGGTTGCCAGAAAGATTAAGGAAAAGGAGATTGCGGTAGCAAAGAGAAACGTCGGAAAAGTTCCGTATACCGCACAGGATGGTGTATTCAACGATTGCTCCGGAAAGGAGATCGGTTGGTGGACGAATGGTTTCTGGGGCGGCATGATGTGGCAGCTGTATCAGGCAACAAAGGAGCCGGTTTACAAGGAGTCCGCAGAGGAACTTGAGAAGAAGCTGGATGCCGCATTGATGAACTACCATGTAATGGATCATGATAGTGGTTTCCGCTGGCTGCCGACAGCAGTGGCAAATTATCGCCTGTTTGGTTCAGAGGAGTCCAAAAACAGAGGAATGTTAGCAGCTTCCAACCTGGCAGGCCGTTACAATGCAAAGGGAGAGTTCATTGTTGCATGGAATTCCAGACCAGATCATCAGGTAGACGGATGGGCGATCATTGACTGTATGATGAATCTTCCGCTTTTGTACTGGGCATATGAGGAGAGTGGAAATCCAAGCTTTCTGCATATCGCAATGAAGCATGCAGATACTGCAGCAAAGGTATTTATCCGTCCGGACGGCTCCTCACGCCATATCGTTGAGTTTGATCCGGTAACAGGCGACTGGAACGGTTCTTACGGCGGACAGGGTATGACATATGGTTCCTCATGGACGCGCGGACAGGGTTGGGCACTGTATGGATTTACATTGAGCTATCTGCATACAAAGAAGGAGCGTTATCTGGAGACAGCAGAGCGCGTTGCAGATTACTTTATTTCCTGTATTCCAGAGAGCGGTCTGATTCCGGTTGACTTTTATCAGGATCCGTCCTGTGACTGGGAAGATGACTGTGCAGCAGCAATCGCAGCTTGTGGTCTGATTGAGTTAAGCAAGGTGACAAAGCAGTGGAATAAGCAAAAGTACATGGATGCAGCGATTCGTCTTCTGAAAGCAATGGACGAGAAGAGCTGCAACTACGATCCAAACGTGGACGAGCTGCTGGAGAAGTGTACCGCAGCTTACAAGGATAAGAATCATAACTTCCCGATTATCTATGCAGATTACTATTTCATCGAAGCAATCTGGAAGCTGACCGGCGAGGAACTTTTCATCTGGTAAAATACAGCAGCTCATGATAAAAGTCATGGGCTGCTTTTTTTAGGAATCTGGCGCGGGAATCCTCGGTCATTCAATGACCGAGTAGTTCACAATAAGAGTCTCTTGAACGGTAAGATGATTCTTTATCCCCATAAACCTTGCTTATGGGTCTTATTGACTTTGAACAATGTGAATGATATAATCGTAACGAAAAATTTTAAATCTACAGGTGATCCAGAAAGGATATAATACCTATGCAGGGACGTACACATAATTGTGGCCAGTTAAGACTGGCAAATGTCGGCGAGGAAGTAAAGCTTGTCGGCTGGTATGAAAATCTCCGTAAGGTCAGCAGGAATCTTGGTTTTTTGATTCTGAGAGACTTTTACGGAACTACGCAGATCGTAGTAGAGACTGAGGACATCATGGAACAGCTGTCTTCTATTAACTATGAGTCTACGATCGAGATCGTTGGAACTGTCAGAGAGCGCAGCTCCAAGAATCCGAATCTTCCAACAGGTGAGATCGAAGTCGTTCCGGGAAAGCTTACTGTTCTCGGAAAGTGCCGTTACAATGAGCTTCCGTTCCAGATCAACCATTCCAAGGATGCAGATGAGAACGTGCGTCTGAAGTACCGTTATCTGGATCTGAGAAATCCGGAAGTAAAGTCAAAGATCGTTTTAAGAAGCAAGGTTGTTGCTGACCTTCGTGCTTCCATGATCGGTCATGATTTTATGGAGATCACTACTCCAATCTTAACATGCTCCTCCCCGGAGGGTGCAAGAGATTATCTGGTTCCGGCCAGAAATCATCCGGGCAAGTTTTATGCTCTGCCGCAGGCACCACAGCAGTTCAAGCAGCTTTTGATGACATCCGGTTTTGACCGTTATTTCCAGATTGCGCCGTGCTTCCGTGATGAGGATGCAAGAGCAGACCGTTCTCCGGGTGAGTTCTATCAGCTTGACATGGAGATGGCATTTGCCGATCAGGAAGACGTATTTGAGATTCTTGAGGATGTGCTGCCGCCAATCTTTGCAAAGTATGGCATCTATCACGAGGCATCCAAGCCGCCGTTTAAGAGAATCCCATATCTGGAGGCTATGGACAAGTATGGCTCCGATAAGCCGGATCTTCGTATCAGCCTGATCGTTCAGGATGCGACTGACGTACTGGCAGATTGTGGCTTTGGCCCATTTGCAGGAAACAAGGTAAAGGCAGTCGTTGCAGAAAACTTCAAAGGCACCAGAAAGCAGATCGATAAGATGTGCGCAGATGTTGAAGTTGTCAGCGGTCAGAAGGCTTACTGGTTCCGTCTGGATGACAAGGGTGAGCTGACGGGAGGAATTTCCAAATTTGTTGTGGATCATAAGGATGCTGTCGTAAGCGCACTTGGCTTAAAGGCAGGTGATTTTGTCGCTTTGTCTTCAGGTGACTTAAAGACTGCTCAAAAGACTGCAGGTGTGATCCGTAAGACTATCGGTGCTTCCTTTGACGGTTATATGAAGAAGGATTGCTATGAGTTCTGCTGGGTTGTTGACTTCCCGATGTATGAGATCGGTGAGGAGTCTGGCGAATTGGAGTTCTGTCATAACCCATTCTCTATGCCGCAGGGTGGCTTAAAGGCACTTGAGACCATGAATCCGCTTGATATTCTTGCATATCAGTACGATCTGGTTTGCAACGGCGTTGAGCTTTCTTCCGGTGCTGTTCGTAACCACGATCCGGAGATCATGGTTAAGGCATTTGAGTTAGTCGGTCTGGGCGAGGATGACGTGAAGGCAAAGTTCCCGGCTATGTACAACGCATTCTGCTATGGTGCTCCGCCGCATGCCGGTATCGCACCTGGTGTTGACCGTATGGTTATGCTGATTGCAGGCGAGGAAAGCATCCGCGAGATCATTCCGTTCCCAATGAACAAGAATGCACAGGATGTTATGATGGGCGCACCGGCTACCGTAAGCGAGAAGCAGCTGGCAGATGTTCATATCAAGATCGTTGAGGACAAGAAGGACGAGTAAAGAAAATGGGGAGCAGGAGAGGATCAGAGTGATTTTCTCCTGCTTCTTTGTGTTTGAAGCATGTATTCGAGCAGGGAGGATGACCATGGTTAAAATTGATCTGATAACAGGCTTTCTTGGTTCAGGAAAGACCACTTTTATAAAGAAATACGCGAAATATTTAATCGACAACGGTAAAAACATTGGAATATTGGAAAATGATTACGGTGCTGTCAATGTCGATATGATGCTTTTGCAGGATCTGATGGGTGATCATTGTGAACTTGAAATGGTATCTGGCGGATGCGATAAAGATTGTCACCGCAGACGTTTTAAGACAAAGCTGATCGCGATGGGGATGTGCGGTTACGACCGTGTTATTGTGGAGCCTTCCGGTATCTTCGATGTGGATGAATTTTTCGATGCACTAAGAGAAGATCCGCTTGATAACTGGTATGAGATCGGAAATGTGATTGCGATTGCTGACGCAGGACTGCCAGAGCAGATGTCAAAAGATGCCGAGTACCTTCTTGCGTCCGAAGCAGCCGATGCGGGCATCATTTTTTTGAGCAAGCTCGATGAGGCAACTGAAGCACAGGCGGATTCCATTCTTCCACATATCAACCGTGCAATGGAAGCCATTTCCTGCACCAGAAGACTGTCAGCGTCTGATATCATGAAAAAGAAGTGGGAGGAGCTTACAGATGAGGACTGGAAGCGCATTTTAACCTGCGGCTACCATACTGAAAGCTGGCAGAAGCGTGACGTTGAAGATGATAAATCATTTTCTTCACTTTCTTTTATGAATTTGCCATTAACAAAGGATCAGATAGTGGAGGCAGCATGTCATATCTTGGGAGATCCATCCTGCGGACATGTGCATCGTATCAAGGGCTTTCTTGAGACACCGGATGGCTGGCTTGAATTAAATGCAACTGCCACACAGCACAGTTTAAGTCCAATCGCAAATGGTCAACAGATCATTATCGTAATTGGGGAGGAACTTAATAAAGAAAAAATCGGGGAGTATTTAAAAGCATAAATAAAACTCTCGAATACTACTGGATTTTCTGCAAAATATATATTATAATGAAAAAGACAACGTGTGTTTGGCACGTCAAACCGTAGATAAAAAGCTGCCGCGGGCAGCAGATTGAGGTAAAAATGGAGATTAGAATTGAGAATCTGACGAAGGCGTATGGAGACTTCAAGGCTGTTGACAACATGAACCTGAACATCGCAGACGGTGAGCTGGTAGGTCTGCTCGGACCATCCGGCTGTGGAAAATCCACCACACTGTTCATGCTGGCAGGTTTGAACGATCCGACCTCCGGACACATCTACTTCGGAGACAGAGATGTAACAAAGGTTGCTCCGGAGGACCGCGAGATTGGTCTGGTATTCCAGAACTATGCATTGTATCCGCACATGACGGTTGCGGACAACATCATGTTCCCGTTAATTAACCGTAAGGTTCCCAAGGCAGAGGCAAGAGAGCGAGCCCAGGAGATGGCAAAGCTCGTGCAGCTTGACCATCTGATGGACAGAAAGCCGAAGGCTCTTTCCGGTGGTCAGCAGCAGCGTGTTGCAATTGCCAGAGCACTTGTAAAGAAGCCGGAGGTGCTGCTCTTGGACGAGCCGCTGTCAAATCTTGATGCAAAGCTTCGTGTTGAGACACGTGAAGAGATTCGCCGTATTCAGCAGGAAGTTGGTATCACAACCATTTTCGTAACGCACGATCAGGAAGAGGCAATGAGTATCTCCGACCGCATCGCAGTTATGGAGAAGGGTGTTGTACAGCAGTTTGAGGTTCCGCAGAAGATGTACTTAAATCCGGGCAACATGTTCGTTGCACAGTTTCTCGGCACTCCGCAGATCAATGTTTTTGATGTAACCGTTAAGGGCGGCAGGATCATGTGCGGTGATGTGGTTCTTCGTGAGGGCTGCAAGGCAGCTGACGGTGTTTACAAGGCCGGTGTTCGTCCGGAGTCCGTCAATGTAGTATCTGCAAACGGTATTCCGGTCAAAGCTACTCATGTGCGCATGACAGGAAGAGAGTTACAGCTTCGCGTTGCACTTGCAAGCGAGGAGCTTCGCGTACTGGTTCACTCCGATATGCAGATCGGTGTCGGTACGGCATTTAACGTAACCATTCGTGAACATCAGATCCTTTTGTTTGACCAGGCAGGAAAGACAATAGGAAAATATTGATAAGGAGAACCCGATGGAAAAGAAAAGCATGAAGGGCTATCTTTATCTGATGCCCGCATTAATTGTCATTCTTATATTTACGATTTATCCGCTGTTTCGCGCATTTATCATGAGCTTTATGGAAGATTATAACATGATTAGCGGTACGTACTCATCGATCGGTTTCAGCAACTATAAAAGTATTTTCGGCGACAAATACTTCATCAAGGCGCTGACCAATACCGGAATCTATGTTGTATTCGTAGTTCCATGTTCCATTGTTTTATCTCTTCTGATCGCCGTTTTGTTAAACAGCAAGATTAAGTTTCAGGGATTTTTCCAGACGCTTTACTTTCTTCCATATGTTACCAGCGTTATCGCAATCGGTATCGTTTGGAGATGGATTTTCAATGAGAACTACGGTCTGTTAAACCAGATTCTTTCCTGGTTTGGCATAAAGGCAATTCCGTGGCTGAACAAGAAACAGTATGCGCTGCCGGCACTGATTATCTTCAGTATCTGGAAGAGCATGGCATTTGACATTTTGATCTTCCTTGCAGGTTTACAGACCATTTCTCCTGATCTGTACAATGCGGCAAAGGTAGACTCCACCCCAAGATGGAGAGTCTTCACAAAGATCACACTTCCGGGTATTATGCCGATGGTATCCTATGCGCTCATCATGGGTATGATCAGTGCATTCAAGGTTTACAACGAAGTATATTCCCTGTTTGCATCAAAGGCAGGTCCGGCAAACAGTGCAATCACCGTTGTTTACTATTTGTACGATAAGTTCTACAATCAGTACGAATATGGCGAAGCATCTGCATCCGCAGTTGTTTTGTTCGGAATTATCCTCGTCCTTACCTTTGTTCAGAGGAAGCTGACAGGAAGAAAGGACGGATAAGAAAATGAATAAAAGAAAAGTAATAAATGTTGTGGCAGAGGTAGTCAAATATGCGATTTTGATTGCCGGAGCGATTTTTACACTGCTTCCGTTTTTGTGGATGATCCTTTCTGCACTGAAGACATCAAGTGAGATTACGGCAATCCCGCCGAGCTTCTTTCCGAAAGTGCCGCAGTTTTCCAACTTTGTTGAGGCATGGAATTCAGCTCCGTTCCCTCGTTACATCTTAAATACACTGATCGTCACCATCATTTCTACAGCAGGTGTTCTGGTTACTACCGTGTTAGCTGCTTATGCATTTGCACGACTGAACTTCCCAGGGAAAAAGATCATGCTTTCCTTGATGCTTGCAACACTTATGATTCCAGGTGAGATGTTAATCATCACCAACTTCATCACCATCACAAAGCTTAAGTGGATCAATACCTATCAGGCAATGATCGTTCCGTATCTGGCGAGTGTATTTTACATTTACCTGCTGACGCAGTTCTTCTCACAGGTGCCGGATGCATTATATCTGGCGGCAAAGGTTGATAAGTGCAACGACTTTAAGTACCTGATTAAAATCATGATTCCGATCAACAAGAGTCCGATCACTACTGTCTGCATCTTAAATGCAATCAGCTGCTGGAATTCTTTCATGTGGCCACTTCTTGTTACAAACAGCAAGGAGATGCGTGTTCTTTCCTATGGACTGATGCAGTTCCAGACAGAGAACGGTTCGTCATATGAGCTTATCATGGCTGCATCCTGTATTTTGGTGCTTCCAATCGTTATCGTTTATTTGTGCCTTCGCAAGTACGTCATCGAAGGTGTTACCCAGAGTGGTATCAAAGGTTAAATTACCAATTTGTGTTAGAAACCGGTAAGCCGGATTCTATAGAGAGTACAATTGTACCCACTTTAAGCAGGATTCCTGCCTGTGGTGGAAAGAGAGGAGAAAACCTATGAAATTAAGAAAAGTAAATGCCGTTTTAATGTCAGTATCCATGGCAGCAGCAATGGCTGTACCAGCATTCGCAGATGAGTCAAAGACCATCGAGTCCTGTGAGATCACATTCTGGCATGCCATGAACGGTCAGCAGGAGGAAGCACTGACCGCTCTTACGGACAAGTTCAACGAAGAGAATGAGTACGGCATCACTGTTACACTTGTAAATCAGGGAAACTACAGTGATCTGAGTACAAAGCTGACCGCAAATGCAGCAGCAGACACACTGCCGGATCTGTCTCAGGGTTACAACAACTGGATCACTGCTTATACCGATAAGGTAGTTAAGCTGGATGATTTCGTTACCGATGAGGAGTTTGATTATGATGATCTGATCGACAGCTATAAGGACGAGTGTGAAGTATACGGATTTGTTGCTTGCGTACCATTCAACAAGAGTACTTATGTTTATTTATACAACAAGACACTGTTCGATGAAGTTGGAATTGACGTTCCTACTACATGGGATGAGATGCTTGAGGCAGGAAAGAAGTTAAAGGAAGAGAAGGATCTTGAGATCCTTGGAGCTGATGATATGTCTGGTCTGTTAGAGGCTACTCTGCATCAGAATAACTGTGATTACGTAAGCGAGGACGGTGCTCTGTTTGATAACGAGGCTGGTCTTGAGGCTGTTACGTATATCATGGACATGTACAACAACGGATATGCCCGTCTCGTAGGTGAGGACAGCTACTTCTCCAATGTCCTTTCCAACCAGATGATCGGCGGCTATATCGGTTCCTGTACCGGTATCTCCTACATCACTCATGACGATTGGGAACTGGGCGTAGCACCGCTTCCGGGCAACAAGTCAAATGCTGCAAATCAGGCTGGTACAAACATCTACATGTTCAGCACCGATGAGAACAAGCAGAATGCAGCTTGGGAATACATGAAGTTCTTAACTTCTGTTGATTCTACTGTAGAGTGGTCTGAGAAGACCGGATATCTGCCGGTAAGAAAGTCTGCATATGAGACCGAGGAGTTCCAGAAGTTCATGGAAGAGGATGAGACAAACAACTACAAGTCTGCATATGAGCAGTCTCCATACTTCTTCGCTCAGCCGGTATTCGATGGCAGCTATGATGTAATGAATACGGTAAGCACTGTTCTGGAAGATTCCATTCTGGATGAGCTTGAGCCAGAGGAAGTTCTTGAGAATCTTGTAACTGAGATCAATGACAAGTTAGGTGTTGACGGTGTTGCTGCGACTGAAGAGGAGTCTTCTTCTGTTGCTGAATAAGTAAGCAAAAGTCGTAACTGTGAGGATATTGAACAGTTACAGCCAAAAAAGGTGAGTTAGACGAAACAGTAAGCACAAAACAAACGTAAGCATTTTGCTGTTTTGGACGAACGTACATGGGGGGCTGTCAATTAATGGCAGCTCCTTTTTTGCCTCTAAATGGTTAGCGCCTTTTAAGAAAGGAAATTTTTTATGACAACAATAACATTTTACAATGGATTAAAAGAAATCGGCGGCACATTTGTTGTGGTCGAAACCGAAGAAGCGAGATGCATGTTCGACTTTGGCTTTGCCGTAATGGATCGCATGGATGATAAGATTGCCGTGCGCTATAACGAGTGTGCAGCAGACTATGCGCGTCTTGGCGTGCTAGCATCACACGATGGTATCTATGACAATGAGACTGCCAAAGAGCTTGGTCTTGTCAGCTTCGAGAATGATACTAAAAAAAATTTCTTCGTAATTTCTCACATGCACATCGATCACATGGGCGGTCTGGGCATGCTTGATCAGAATCTTCCGGTTTATATGAGCGAGGATTCCTTAAAGCTGTACCGCAGACTGGAAGCGTGCGGTGACATTCAGGTAAAGGGTCACAAAAACTGTATTGGCATCCCATACGGCGAGAATTTTACCGTAGGCGATATCAAGGTGGAGGTCGAGGCAATTGACCATGATGTCATTGGTGCATGCGGCTACCGCATCACGACACCGGGCGGAACCATCTGCTATACCGGTGATTATCGTTTCCACGGCTTCCATCCGGAAGTAACAAAAGCATTTGGTCAGAAGATGAAGGGTGCTGACGTGCTGATCACAGAGGGTGTTACGGTAAGCTTTGCTGATGTGGATATGATTTCACTTACCGAGCCAGAGGAGCCGGGAAGAAGCGAGGAATGGCTGCAGGAGGAGATGCACAGAGAGTCTGCAGAGCAGAAGGGACTGATCATTGTCAATCCATACAACCGAAACGTAGAGCGTCTTCATCGCCTGATTTTGACAGCGAAGGAGACAGGCAGACAGCTTGTTATGGACGGTGTGCAGGCAGACTACGTGCAGACTTTCTATCCGGATGATGAGATTTTAATGTATGAGAACAGCGTCGGCGTCGATAACAAAAAGGCCTTAGAGCGTGGCTGGACTGTCATCACGAAAGCAGAGCTTCTTGCCAATCCATCCAAATATATCTTACAGCAGGATTATGCAAACTTTTATGAGCTGATGGATTTACAGTCCGTAATTACATTATATGTTCATATGGACGGCGCACCGCTTGGTGATTACGATCCTTCCTTTGGAAAAATGCATCGCATTTTGGAGCATATGAATATCCCGTACATGCATATGGGAATCGGCGGTCACTCCAGACCATATTATTTACGCACCATGCTGGACACCATCGCGCCTCATATTCTTGTTCCGCTGCACAGCTTCCGTCCGGAACAGGTGAATACTGCACATGCAGACAAGCGTATTCTTCCAGAGTACGGTGAAAGCTTCCTCTTTGAAAATGGCGAGATGATCTCCAGAAAGAATTGATTTTTTTGTAAAAATGCTCGTAACTATTCAGAACCCCATTCGCAAAATCGCCTCTGCGAGGCAGACGCATCATTGATGCATCCATTTTGCTCATGTGGTTATCTCGCCATATAAAATTGCTGTTCTGCTTGAATGCAAGCATTCGCAGAAAGCAATTTTGCATGACTCTGAATAATTACAAATGCTCAAAGATATGCAGAGGGAAGCATGAAACAGCGAGGTCTGAAAAAGAATAGGAGAGGATTGGATTACAGATGAGAATTTTAATTGTGAACGATGACGGAATAAGCGCACCTGGTATTCACAAACTGACCGAGTTGTCTGTGCAGTTAGGCGAGGTGTGGGTCGTGGCACCGAAGAGTCAGTGCAGTGCCATGTCTCAGCACATTACACTGTTTGAGGACATCGAGGTGACACCGGAACACTATGATGTAGAAGGTGTGCGTGCGTACAGTGTGGGCGGCACTCCAGCTGACTGCGTAAAGGTTGCACTCGAATTTTTGATGTCAGAGAAGCCGGATGTTGTATTTTCTGGAATTAATCGCGGATACAATGCCGGAATCGATATCCTATATTCAGGAACCGTTGGCGCAGCAATGGAAGCACTTGCAAATGGCATTCGCTCTTTTGCTTTTTCCAATCGGAGCAATGGAAATTGGGAAACTGTGGATGCATATTTTGTTCCGCTTGTAAAAGAACTTTTGGATGAGAATCTTTCAATGGATCGTATCTGGAATGTGAATTTTCCGGGATGCTCACTTTCTGAGTGCAAAGGTATTTTGCGTGATTGCATTTTGGCGAATCATCAATTTTATCAGGATGACTATGTGCGCACCGACCATGCAGACGGAAGCTTTACGCTTCGCTCAAAGGGTGTTATGGTTGATACGGCAGAAGAAGGCACTGATATTGGTGCGCTGCTTGATAACTTTGTCTCCGTAGGTACTGTGCGCTGCGCGGCACTCGGCTATTAAACAGGTTAGGTGAAACAATGGAAAAGAAAAAAGTAAAAATTTATTATACATCAGACGTACACGGATATTTCTATCCGACAACATATGGCGATCGCGAGAAAAAGCCGATGGGGCTGTTTGCGTGTGCATCTGAATACAAAAAAGATGATGACACACTTGTGTTAGATGGAGGCGATATGCTTCAGGGCTCCGCATATGCCTACTACAGCAAAAATATTTTGGGCAGCTGCGAGCACATTGCAGAGATGGTAAACGACTGCGGATACGATTTTTATACGCTCGGAAATCATGACTTCAATTATGGTCAGGAATATCAGGCAATTTATCGCAGGAATCACAAAGGTATCTGCGTTTGCGAGAATGTTCTCGACAGCGATGGAAAAGTGCTCTATCCGCATGTGATTCACACAATGAAAAATGGTGTGAGAGTCGGATTGGTCGGCATCGTAACCGATTATATCAATGTATGGGAGAAGAAGGAAAATCTGGTCGGCATTCAGGTCGTTGATCCGTTTGAAGCTGCCAAAAAGGCACTCGAAGATTTAAAGGGAAAGGTTGATCTGACGATTTGCATTTATCATGGCGGCTTCGAGAGTGATGTCGAGACCGGAAAACGTCTGTCTGACACAACCGAGAACATCGGCTACAAGATCTGCACCGAGCTTGGATTTGATGTGCTTTTAACCGGTCATCAGCACATGCCGGTAGCAGGAAGAATGATTCATGGTACCTATACCCTTCAGCCGGTCGCAAACGGCAAAGAGTATGCCTATGTCGAGATTGATTTGGAAAAGGAAACATTTGCTCCTGAGCAGGAGATCGGTTTGGAAAATGCAGCTTACCCGGCAGCAATCACCTGCATTACTTCAAAGAAGGTTCAGCCAAACCCGGAACATGCAAAAGCACTGTGCGAAAAGTACAGCACTATTGAAGCAAAGGTTCAAAAGTGGCTTGACGAGCCGATGGGCCATTTAAGCAGACCACTCTACCCGGAAGATAAAGTAAAGATGGCACTTGAGGGAAGCGGCATCGCCGATCTGATCAACCGCATCCAGCTTGACATCTCCGGCGCACAGCTTTCCATCGTTGGTCTGGCGAATGAAATTGCAGGCTTTAATGCATGTGTCACAACAAGAGACATCATCGCCACCTATCCATTCCCTAATACTCTTGTCGTATGCCGTATTACCGGCGAAAAGCTGAAAGCTGCCATGGAGCGCACAGCAGAGTATTTTGAGATCGATGAAAATGGCAAAGTAGTTGTCGCAAAGAGCTTCCTCTACCCGAAGGTTGAACATTACAATTATGACTATTTTGCAGGCATTACATGGGAAATTCACCCAGAGGCGCCGATGGGAAGCCGCATTCGGAATATATGCTGTCAGGGAAAGCCGGTGCAGCCTGACGATGAGTTTACGCTGTGCATGAATAACTACCGTTACAGTGGAGCAGGCGGCTATCCAATGTATCCAACCTGCCCGGTAGTAAAGGAAATCAATACCGAAATGGTAGAGATTCTTATGGATTATTTCCGCACGCATGATACAATTACGATCTGAGTGATTCAAAGTTATGCAAAATTAAGCGGTGAATCTGAATATTTACTATTGCTTTTATGGAAAATTAAATTTAGATGTATAATAACTGGCAATAGGGAAAGAATATAGGTGCAGTCAGTTGTTCAATATGGCGACTGTACCTGATTTCTTTTTAAAAAGTTTTGTAAAAGTTAATGAATATGTAAAGAAAACGTAATAAATTGTCAAAGTTGCTTGACTTTTATCGAGAGTTGTACTATACTAAGCACATGTTGATGAGAACAACGCAACAATAGAAAAGCACGCGCTTCTAGCTCAGTTGGTAGAGCACCTGACTCTTAATCAGGGTGTCCAGGGTT
>CAVJTU010000047.1:0-23958 GCA_963652495.1 uncultured Oscillospiraceae bacterium | reverse complement strand
TTGAAGATTGCGAGAGTGCAAAGCACGTAGCAATCTGGTATCAAAGGGGTCAAAAGGCATTTTGACCCCAACATCATTTACTTATATATAGAGGAGGAAATATCGCATGGTAGAGACAACTGTTGCAAACAACCAGCCTGTAAGCGATGAGTATCTTGAGAAGATGAACGCATACTGGCGTGCTGCAAACTACTTAGGCGCGGCTCAGCTGTATTTGTTGGATAATCCATTGTTACGTGAGCCGCTGACGATGGAACATGTAAAGAAGAAGATCGTAGGTCACTGGGGAACTGTTCCAGGACAGAACTTCGTATATGTTCACTTAAATCGTGTCATCAAGAAATATGATCAAGACATGATTCTGATTTCCGGTCCCGGACATGGCGGAAACTTTTTCGTAGCAAACACCTATCTGGAAGGTACCTACAGCGAAGTATATCCAAACATTGGTGAGGATATGGACGGTCTGAAGAAGCTATGTAAACAGTTCTCCTTCCCAGGCGGAATCTCCAGCCACGTAGCACCTGAGACGCCTGGTTCCATCAATGAAGGCGGTGAGCTTGGCTACTCTTTAGCACATGCTTTCGGTGCAGTATTCGATAATCCGGATCTGGTTGCTGCATGTATCGTCGGTGATGGCGAGGCTGAAACTGGTCCACTGGCAACATCCTGGCAGTGCAATAAGTTCTTGAACCCGATCAACGACGGTGCTGTTCTTCCGATTCTTCATCTGAACGGATACAAGATCAGCAACCCAACGATCTTCGCACGCAACACTCATGAGGAAGTAGAGCATTTCTTCGACGGATGCGGTTGGAAGCCATATTTCGTAGAGGGAAGTGATCCGATGGAGATGCACAGAAAGATGGCAGACGCACTGGATCAGGCAATGGATGAGATCAAGGCAATCCAGAAGAATGCACGTGAGAACAACGATACTACCAGACATAAGTGGCCAATGATTGTTCTTCGTACACCAAAGGGATGGACAGGACCAAAGGTAGTAGATGGAAAGCAGATTGAGGGATCCTTCCGTGCGCATCAGGTTCCGATCATGATGGATCAGCCGGAACATCTTCAAATGTTAAATGACTGGTTAAAGAGCTACCATCCAGAGGAACTGTTTGATGAAAATGGAAGATTGATTCCAGAATTAAAGGAGTTGGCTCCAAAGGGTGACAGAAGAATCGGTTCCAACCTGCACGCAAACGGTGGAAAGCTTCTTAGAGACCTGCGTCTCCCGGATTTCCGCAAATATGGTATTGATGTTCCAAAGCCGGGTGCTGTTGAAGCACAGGATATGATTGAGTTGGGTGGATTCGTAAGAGATGTCTTCAAACTCAATGAAGATTCCAAGAACTTCCGTATCTTTGGACCAGATGAGACTATGTCCAACCGTCTGGGCAAGGTATTTGAAGTAACCAACCGTGACTGGAACGACGAGAAGTATGATACCGATGAGTTTTTAGCTGCTGATGGCCGTGTTATGGACTCTATGTTAAGCGAGCATATGTGCGAGGGATGGTTGGAAGGCTATCTGTTAACCGGACGTCATGGCTTCTTCGCAAGTTATGAGGCATTCATCCGTGTTGTAGATTCCATGTGTGCGCAGCATGCGAAGTGGTTAAAGGTCTGCAATCAGCTGCCTTGGAGACAGTCTATCGCATCCTTGAACCTGATTTTGTCTTCCAACGTATGGCAGCAGGATCACAACGGATTTACTCATCAGGATCCGGGCTTCTTAGATCACATTGCAAATAAGAAGGCAGACGTTGTTCGCCTGTATCTGCCGCCGGACACCAACTGTCTGTTATCCTGCTTCGATCACTGCATCAGAAGCCGTGATTATGTAAATGTGCTGGTAACCTCCAAGCATCCGAGACAGCAATGGCTTACTATGGAGCAGGCTGTAAAACATTGCACACAGGGTATCGGCATCTGGGAGTGGGCAAGCAATGATCAGGGTTCTGAACCGGATATTGTTATGGCATGCTGTGGCGATACACCGACACTGGAGACACTGGCAGCTGTTACTATCTTAAGAGAGTCTATTCCGGAAATCAAGATTCGTGTGATCAATGTAGTTGACCTGATGAAATTGGAGCCGGCAACCGAGCATCCGCACGGTCTGACCGATGCTGATTATGACGCTCTGTTTACAAAGGACAAGCCGATTATCTTCGCGTTCCATGGCTATCATACGCTGATTCACGAGCTGACCTATACCAGAACAAACCGCAATATCCATGTCTACGGTTACAAAGAAGAGGGTACCATCACAACACCATTCGATATGCGTGTACAAAACGAGATTGACCGTTTCCATCTGGTGAAGAGTGCCATTCAGAATCTGCCGCAGTTAGGAAATCGCGGTGCTTATCTGATTCAGAAGATGAATGATAAGTTAGTAGAGCATAAGCAGTACATTCATGAGTATGGTCTGGATATGCCTGAGATTCGAGACTGGAAGTGGAACTTGTAATGATTCAAAGCCATGCGAAATTGCAGAAAATGTGCGAATCATGCTTGCATGAATGAGTACGTTTTCCAGCATTTCATATGGCAAGAAGCCACAACGAGATAATTGCTCCAGTTGGAGCAACGCGTAGCAATCTGGTATCTAACATCATTACGATGATAAATAAAAAAAGACAGGGAATGCTTTCACAGCTTTTCCTGTCTTTTTCTTCTGTATTGAGCCGGTGTGCATCCGCTTCGTTCTGCAAAGATGCGATAAAAATAGCCCTTGTTATGATAACCGAC
The DNA here is from genome assembly GCA_963652495.1 of uncultured Oscillospiraceae bacterium. GTDB lineage: Bacteria > Bacillota > Clostridia > Lachnospirales > Lachnospiraceae > Anthropogastromicrobium. The sequence goes on along the minus strand of CAVJTU010000047.1, from coordinate 21,195 downwards.
TTCCTCTGCAATTTGCTCAATCGTGTTATCTGTCTGTGTGAGGAGTTGTTCAGCACGCTCTAAGCGAAGCATTTGCAGATACTCTGTGTAGGTCATTCCGGTTTGAGACTTTAACAATCGGTTAAAATAGTCCTCATGAAAATGAAATTCCTTTGTCAGCATTTGAATCGAGATATGATTTAAATGAAGCTTCATAAAATCCGTAATCTGATTTAATAAAATCAAATGCATGCGCCGCCTCTGCTGCTTAGAAAGTGAAAATTCATATTGGGAACCAAGAAGTTGAAAAATACGTGTCAAAAGACCGCGGCATATGATAGGCGTGGCAATATCATGGCGTGTCAGCTCACAAAGAACCGAGAGAAGGGTATTTTCCATATCTTCCACAATTTCGGGTTCACGCGGGCGAAACGTTAAAAATTGCTGTAATGATTTTTGCTCAAGCAATGCCATATGAAGAAATGATGCGATATCGTCTTGTGCCGTGTGATGATCGCTGATGCTGGTAAACATCGCATTCGTGATACCAAAAAATACGATTGTACACTCATTTTCGTCCAGAATCTCCTGATGCAGACAATTCTTATCGATCAGGCAAAATTCACCGGGATGAAAGATATATTCTGTTTCCAGAATTTTCTGGTGATATTCTCCTTCCATTACATAAAAAAATTCGAGATATTCATGAGAATGCAGCTGTGTGCGCATGCCTGACACAAATTCCCTCTCATAGCAGAACGGATATGGTGTCGGAAGAAAAGTGGCCGACAGCTGATGACCATCATGAATGTTCCAAAGAAGAGCAAATAAATGTTCATCATCCGGCAGAGGATAGGGACGAACACCTTGCGCACTCGAAGCGTATTCTGGTATCAGAATGCCAAATCGCTCATAGGCTTTTGGCACTTGCCCTTGAAGGGTTTGGTAAATAGTATCCTTTACATATTGAATCAGCGACATAAAAAATGTACCTTTCTACGTCAATTTCGTTCTGAATAATTGCTGTAACTTTAAAGTCCCGTGACATCTGCCACGGGACAATGGAAAATCATAAATGTTGTGAGATTATTTCTTATTCTCAACCTCTGCCAGCTTCATTGCGCGAACCTTTAAGGAAAGTCCGAACAGATTGATAAAGCCCTCTGCATCGTGATGATCATACATATCGCCGGTAGCAAAGGAGGCGATGCTCTCATTATACAGGCTGTACGGAGAGGTGGTTCCCTGCTTAATGATATTGCCCTTGTAGAGCTTTAAGTTTGCAGTACCAGTTACATACTCCTGACTGGTTTTGATATAAGCGCGAAGTGCATCACACAGAGGCGTGAACCACTTGCCCTCATATACCAGATCTGCGAAACGGTTGTCAACAGTCTTCTTGAATGCCATAGAATCGCGGTCAAGAATCAACTCCTCCAACTGCTTATGAGCTGCCATCAGAATAGTTCCGCCAGGAGTCTCATATACACCACGGGACTTCATACCAACGACACGGTTCTCTACGATATCAACGATACCAATGCCATTTGCACCGCCAATCTTGTTTAACTCGGTAACGATCTCAGAATACTTCATCTCTTTTCCGTTTAATGCAACCGGAATACCTTTCTCGAAAGAGATAGACAGTTCGGTAGCTACATCTGGTGCTTTCTCAGGAGATACACCTAAAACAAGCAGATGATCATAGTTTGGAGCCTGTGACGGATCCTCCAGTTCCAGACCTTCATGGCTGATGTGCCACAGATTACGGTCACGGCTGTAGCTGTTATCTACAGAAGAGAATGGAAGATTGATGCCATGCTTCTTACAGTACTCAATTTCATCCTCACGAGATCTCATGTTCCAGGTCTCATTGCATCTCCATGGAGCGATGATCTTTAAATCCGGAGCGAGTGCCTTGAATGCCAGTTCAAAGCGAACCTGATCGTTTCCTTTTCCGGTAGCACCATGGCATACGGCAACAGCACCTTCTTTTCTGGCAATTTCAACCAGCTTCTTTGCAATCAGCGGACGTGCCATGGAGGTGCCTAAGAGATATTCATTCTCATAGGTAGCATTTGCCTGAACGCACGGAGCAACATACTCATCACAAAACTCATCTACAACATCCAGAATGTACAGCTTTTCAGCTCCGGAAAGCTTTGCACGTTCCTGAAGACCATCAATTTCATTGCCCTGTCCTACATTGACACAGCAGCAAACAACATCATAATCATAATTTTCCTTCAGCCACGGGATGACAGCAGTGGTATCGAGACCGCCTGAATAAGCAAGAACAACTTTTTCTTTCATAATTGTATCTCCTCTGTTGGTTTTTCACTTTTTGTTGAAAACTGTATAAAACAGTATAAAACTGCGTATACCGTTCCTTCTGTTCGTTTTCTGTACAACACTATACAACATTACCCTTTGAATTGCAATAGAAAAAAATAAAAAAAATGAAAAAAGGTATTGCATAAATGAAACATTATGCGTATAATAATGAATATTGGTCGATAATACATTGCATATATTCAGAAATAATGCATATAAATTTCTGCTTGATTCTGTCTTAAAGTGTGTTATACTTGGCTTTGAAAAATTAGAAAAGGCAAAGAAAGGAAATTAGAATTATGATTACAAAGATAGACGGCGGTGTAACAGCACCAAAGGGATTTCTGGCATCCGGGTTAAATGCCGGTATTAAAAATCAGATTAAAAAAGATATGGCAATGGTCTACAGTACAACACCGTGTACAGCGGCAGGTGTATTTACCACGAATCTGGTAAAAGCAGCACCCGTAAAGTGGGATAAGGAAATTGTAACCAATTCACCATATGCACAGGCAGTTGTCATAAACAGCGGCATTGCCAATGCTTGTACCGGGGCAGAGGGACTTGGATACTGTTCAGACACGGCACAGGCTGCGGCAGACGCTTTAAACATTCCGGCCTCATCCGTTCTTGTTGCATCCACAGGCGTAATCGGAAAACAGCTTCCAATGGACAAAATTCAGGCAGGTGTCGCAGCACTTTCTAAAGTAATCGGTACAGGCAGAGAGGATGCGAAGCTTGCTGCAGAGGCCATCATGACCACCGATACTAAGAGTAAGGAAGTCGCTTACACCTTTGAATTAGGAGGAAAGCCGGTAACGATGGCAGGTATGTGCAAAGGCTCCGGTATGATTCATCCAAACATGTGCACGATGCTTTGCTTTGTCACAACGGATGCTGCCATTTCACACGAACTGATTCAAAAGGCACTCAGCGCGGATGTAGTTGATACCTTCAATATGATTTCTGTAGACGGCGATACTTCCACAAATGATACTGTACTGGTGCTGGCGAATGGTCAGGCAAAGAATCCGACAATCACCGAAGAAAATGACGATTACAAGACTTTCTGCGAGGCGCTTCATCAGGTAATGTTAGAACTGTCGAAGAAGATCGCAGGTGACGGTGAGGGATGTACCTGTCTGTTTGAGGCAACCGTAATAGGAGCAGCAGATAAACAGCAGGCAAGAACCATTGCAAAGTCAGTTGTTTGCTCTAGTCTGACAAAGGCTGCTGTCTTTGGTCATGATGCAAACTGGGGACGCATCCTCTGCGCAATGGGATATTCCGGTGCACAGTTTGATCCGGAGATCGTCGATATCTGGCTGGAGAGTAAGGCCGGTACCATTAAGATCGTAGAGAATGGAATTGCAACCGATTACAGTGAAGAAAAGGCAACTGAGATTCTTTCTCAGGAAGAAGTTATTGCAAAGATGGATATCAAGCAGGGCACTGAAACCGCTACTGCATTTGGCTGCGATCTGACCTATGAATATGTAAAGATCAATGGTGATTACAGAAGCTAAGCATATAAAATAGAGAAAAGTGCGAATAAAGCGAAACTTATAGAAACGGATCGCGCAAAAACGGTAATAAAAGCGGATATCTATCAGTGGATATCATAGAGGAAAGAAAAACGCGAGGAGAAGAGAAATGGAATTAGACAGCAAAATTATGGAAAAAGCCGCTACGTTGATTGAGGCACTCCCTTACATACAGAGATTTAACAGAAAGATCATCGTTGTAAAGTATGGCGGAAGCGCAATGGCAGATGAGGAACTGAAGCGCAACGTTATTAAAGATGTTGTTCTATTAAAGCTTGTCGGCTTTAAGCCGATTATCGTACACGGCGGTGGCAAGGAAATCAGTCGCTGGGTTTCAAAGGTGGGTATGGAGCCACGTTTTGTCAACGGTCTTCGTGTAACAGATGAGGATACCATGGAGATCGCAGAGATGGTTTTAAATAAGGTGAATAAGAGTCTTGTCTCCATGGTACATGAGCTCGGTGTTAAGGCGGTCGGCATATCTGGCAAGGACGGTCAGCTGCTTCGCTGCGACAAGAAGCTTTCCGGTGGTCAGGATATTGGTTATGTAGGTGATATCAAGCAGGTGGATCCAAAGATTTTATTTGATCTGCTCGAAAAAGATTTTCTTCCGATTGTCTGCCCGATTGGATTTGATGACAGCTATCACAGCTATAATATCAATGCAGATGATGCAGCATGTGCGATTGCCCGCGCAGTGAAGGCAGAGAAGCTTGCTTTCCTGACCGACGTAGAAGGCGTATATGCAGATCCGAAGGACAAGAACACACTGATTTCAGAACTGACAACTGACCAGATGGAGGCTCTGTTAAACAGCGGAAATGTCGGAGGCGGTATGCTGCCTAAGCTTCATAACTGTCTGGATGCTGTTTTAAATGGTGTATCCAGAGTTCACATTATGGATGGTCGAATTGCACATTGCCTGCTTCTTGAAATCTTTACCAATAAGGGAATCGGTACTGCAATCTTAAAGACTGGTGATGATCATTTCTATACACCAGATGAGCAGAAAAACGACTAACACAAAATTACAGAAAGGCATTGTATTTATGGAAACACAGACAATTATTCAAACGGCAGAGGGGTCTCTTTTGCATACCTATAACCGTTTCCCGATCGTTCTTGATCATGGTGAAGACGTATATTTATATGACACCAACCAGAAAAAGTATCTCGATTTTGCAGCAGGAATCGCTGTATTCGGACTTGGATACAGTAATGAGCCGTATAAAACAGCTGTAAAAGAACAGTTTGATAAGCTTATTCATACCTCAAATCTTTTCTACAATGAGCCGGCAGCAACGGCAGCAAAAAAAATTACCAAGCTGACAGGAATGGATCGCGTATTCTTTACAAACAGTGGAACAGAGGCAATCGAGGGCGCGATCAAGCTTGTCCGCAAATATGCATACAATAAAGACGGCCGCACCGATCATGAAATCATCGCTATGAAGCATTCCTTCCATGGAAGAAGCATGGGTGCTCTTTCCGTTACCGGAAATGAAGCGTATCAGGCCCCATTTAAGCCATTGATCGGCGGTGTACGTTTTGCAGATTACAATGATCTTGAGAGTGTAAAAGCACTTATTAATGACCGTACCTGCGGTATTATCCTGGAGGCACTTCAGGGCGAGGGTGGCATCCATCCGGCTTCAAAGGAATTTATGCAGGGACTTCGTAAGCTTTGTGATGAGCATGACATTCTTCTGATCTGCGATGAGATTCAGTGTGGTATGGGACGTACCGGAAGCATGTTCTGTTATCAGAGCTACGACATAAAGCCGGATGTTGTCTGCGTGGCAAAAGCACTTGGAAATGGACTTCCAGTGGGGGCGTTCTTATGTCGTGAGGCGTGTGCAGCACTTGTACCAGGCGATCACGGCTCCACCTACGGTGGCAATCCGCTCGTTTGTGCAGCCGCCAATGCCGTTATGGAGCAGTTTGAGACACTTCATCTGACTGAGCATGTAAAGGAAGTTGGTGCTTATCTGTATGAGAAGCTGGAACAGTTAAAACGTGAGTACGATTGTATTAAAGATCATCGCGGTGTTGGTCTGATGCAGGGAATTGAACTTACCATTCCAGTTGGAGATGTTATCAAAAAAGCGCAGCAGGAAGGACTGATTATTATTTCGGCATCCGGAAACGTTATCCGTTTTGTTCCGCCGCTTGTAATTGAGAAGAAACATGTGGATGAGATGATTGAGAAGCTGAAGATGTGCCTGAATTAAGCATCCGAAATTTAACCGATACAAGTGAGGCGGATTGCGAATGTCCGCTTTGATGCTGACGAGCCTGTGGATATCCACAGGCTTTATTCAGTTACCGTTTCCTAAACTTTTTTAGAAAATTGAAAAAGCCCCTTGCATACTGATGCATATTTTTGTAGAATGGTAGTATCGGTGCAGCAGTGTGCCTGCCGAAAGGTGGGATAGGATGAAAAAGACACATCAATGGATGCTGTTTTTTCTTCTTCTGTTTTTTCTTTTCACGTTGATTGCGTGTGCGAAGAAGGCAGAAAAGCTTGTCTTTTATCAGACAAGCACTCACACAAATGATATTTCGATACGTACAGAAGAAGCAGGCGCGGATATTACCGAAGCGGTTCGTACAGCAGAAGCACGTACGATAGAGACAAGTCTGACAGAAACAAGTCCGTCACAGACAAGTCCGCCAGAGATGATTACGGTTTATCTGTGCGGTCAGGTAAATAACCCTGGCGTTTATATACTTGAAGCAGGGTCTCGCCTCTATCAGGCTGTCGAGATGGCTGGTGGTTTGACAAAGCAGGCACAGGCAGAAGCTGTAAATCTCGCAAGAGTTCTTTCAGATTCTGAGCAGATTTATATACCGGATATCTCAGAGAGCATTTCCATACCAGTGCAAAAGGACATACAGCCTGCGTCCACAACGGCTTCAAACCAGTCGAATGATTTAATGAATACAGATCAGTCTGACGACCCTCTTGTCATCAACATCAATCAGGCATCCGTGGAAGAGCTGATGCAGCTTCCGGGAATTGGACAGGTAAAGGCAGAGGCGATTGTGACATACAGAAACAACAATGGTTTGTTTGCTTCGATTGAGGAAATCAAAAACGTACCGGGGATAAAAGAGGCAGCTTTTGAAAAAATCAAAGGCATGATTATTGTATAGATTTTTAGGATGTAGAACAGGAGTGGCTCGAAGGTGGCAAAAGTATTAGTGGTAGACGATGAGAAGATTATAGTAAAGGGCATCCGGTTCAGTCTGCTTCAGGATCAGATGGAAGTGGACTGTGCTTATGACGGAGAGCAGGCAGTAGAGATGGCAAGGAAGACGGAGTATGATGTCGTTCTTCTTGACGTGATGCTGCCAAAGCTTGATGGCTTTCAGGTATGTCAGGCAATCCGTGAGTTTTCCAACATGCCAATCATTATGCTGACAGCAAAGGGTGATGACATGGACAAAATTCTTGGTCTGGAATATGGGGCGGATGATTATGTCACAAAGCCATTTAATATTCTCGAAGTCAAAGCCAGAATTAAGGCCATCATGAGAAGAAGCAGCAATACGATGATTCATCCGCCGCAGCCACCAGAAAACAGCACGGATATTATTGCCGGTGATCTGCGGCTTGACATTCAGGGGCGTCGCCTCTTTATTCTGGGCAATGAGATCAATGTGACTGCGAGAGAGTTCGATTTGCTCAAACTTTTGGTACTTCATCCAAATAAGGTTTACAGCCGTGAGGAACTGTTAAATCTCGTATGGGGATATGAGTATCCGGGTGATGTACGTACCGTTGACGTGCATATCAGAAGATTGCGTGAAAAGATTGAACGCAATCCCAGTGAACCGAAATATGTATTTACAAAATGGGGAGTGGGATATTACTATAAGGCATGAGAACAAAAAGGGATCGTAATTTTTTCTGGGGAAGCTTCCGGTTTTATATTTTCTTTCTGCTTTTGCTTATGGGTCTGCTGCCGCTTATCGCCGGATCAGAGATGATTAAGCGCTCCTATCGCAGTTCAATCATTGATCAGAAGCTGTCGGAGCTGCGCTACACCTGTCAGACAGTGACGGGACAGATGTCTGGCAATACCTTGGCAGAAGCAGTGAATGATGATATAACACAGGAACTGAATTTTCTCGCTGAATACAGCGGCGGACGTCTTCTTCTTGTGGACAGTTCATACCGCATACTATTTGATACGTTTGGCGTAGCGCAGAACAAATATTGCATTTCCGAGCAGATCATTGATACCTTTCGCGGCAACTCATATGAAGCATATTCGTCAAAAACGGAATATCTGGAACTGGCTGTTCCGCTTCGGACAAAGACAATGCTTTCAGACGGTGATGACAGCATTACCGGGGTACTGCTTTTGAGTGCATCTGCTACATGGATCGCAAAGATGATCAACACTATGAACAGACAGGTTTTGTTGATTGAAATTGCAGGAACGATGATTCTGTTTGCGCTCAGTTTTATTTTTGCATGGACCAGTTCGACTCCCTGGAGGAATTTGGTTACGACGCTGCAGCAGGTTCTTGATGGAAATCTGGACGTTACTTTTTCATCAGAGGGAGGCTACAATGAGACAAAAGAGGTTGTTGATACCTTTAATCAGGTATTGGGGCGGCTGCGAGCAATTGACCAATCACGTCAGGAATTTGTCTCGAATGTCTCTCATGAACTGAAAACACCGATCACATCCATGCGTGTATTAGCCGATTCGTTGATTGCAGAGGATAATGTTCCAGTCGATATTTATCGTGAATTTATGCAGGACATTTCTGATGAAATTGACCGTGAGACAAAGATCATCAATGATTTGCTTACGCTTGTCCGTCTGGACAAGAATGCGACTGAATTAAACATTGCTCAGGTCAATATCAACAACCTGATCGAACAAATTTTAAAGCGTGTACGTCCGATCGCAAAGACGCGCTCAATTGAAATTATCTTTGAGAGTTTCCGTCCTGTGAGTGCGGAAGTAGACGAAACGAAGTTAAGCCTTGCCATCACAAATCTGGTGGAAAATGGTGTGAAATACAACAATGATGGCGGTTGGGTGCGCGTATCACTCAATGCGGATCATAAATATTTTTACATCAAAGTGTCCGATTCCGGTGTTGGTATTCCAAAGGATGCTCTTTTAAGGGTGTTTGAGCGCTTTTACCGGGTTGACAAAGCACGCTCAAGAGAGACAGGAGGTACCGGTCTTGGTCTTTCAATTACAAAGAACGTTGTACAGCTGCACCACGGTGGCATCCGTTTGGAGAGTACACTTGGGGAGGGAACGACCTTTTTAGTTCGTATTCCTTTGAAGTATATCGAATAGCCAAGAGAGAATGCAGGAGAAAGCGGATAATATGAAGAAAATAATTTTGATGCTGCTCTCTTTACTTTTATGCCTAATAGCGGGATGCAGCAGAAAGGCAGTTACAAAAGAAGGGCTGCGCGTTTATTACAGAGAACTTTCGGAAAGCGGTATTGTCTCACAACTGTACAAGCCGTCTTCGACGGATCAGGAAGCTGTGATTACTGAGTTATGGACAAAGCTTTCCAAGAGTAATTCCGAGGAAGAACGCCTCAGTCTGATTCCGTCTGATTTGAAGCTGCTACGTTTTTCAGTAGAAAACAGCAGTTTGGAACTTTATTTTGACAGTTCGTACCAGTACATGGATACTGTATCAGAGTTGTTGTTTCGGGCAGGGGTTGTAAAGACATTCTGTCAGGTAGAAGGCATCGAATCCGTAGCATTTTTTGTTGATGAAAAACCGCTGACAAACAGTTCATATGCGCCACTTGGTGCACAAACTTCTGCCGACTATGTAGACATTATTGGAAGTGGATTGAGCAGTCAAAAGAAAGTAACACTGACATTATATTATGCAAATGAAAAGGGGGATGCCCTCATAAAAAAACTCCAGGATGTTGTTTATGAGAACTCCTATTCCATTGAGAAGGATGTAATTAACCGCCTGATTCAGGGGCCGTTCGGAGATGGATATTTTCGGACGCTCCCGGCGAATTTACAGCTAATCAGTATTGGTGTCAAAGATAAAATTTGTTATGTAAATTTTGATTCTTCTTTTTTGACCGATGCACTGTCTATTGACGGCAATTTAATTGTATATTCCATTGTAAATTCATTGACAGAACTGGCAGATGTCCAGCGTGTTCAGATCATGGTGAATGGTGACAGCAATATTGTATTTCGCGATATTTCACTCGGAAGTCCGTTGGAGCGCAATTTGAATTATTAGGGGTTGTTAAAAAGACTGACCAATAGGAGGTATCACACGAAACGGCCATTATTTTTTCTTGCATGTTCATTTATCGTGGGAGAAATACTTTCCCACGTATATACGCAAATGACAAATAGATTCCAAAATTTACTTATAATTGCATGGGTCGCCGGCATTTCTATGCCGGCGATTTTTCTATGCCTGATACAATTTGTGCAGAAAAAACGAACACGCACCAGCAAAATATGTAAGCGTGTGTTCGTTTGGCTGTATATAGGGATAGTTATGGCAGTAGTTGGAGGCATATGCTGTTTCAGTGCGGATGCGCATGGAACACTCTACAATACTCTATACTCTATTGAAAATCCAGACAGCACAATTGCAGGCAACATGAGTAAAAGCGATACGGACAATTTTTCATGGAATGGTGTTTCTGTAGAGGGAACTGTGGCAAAGGTAGAAGAAAAATCAAAGCGTTGGATTTATTTAAAAAATGCTTCGATTCGATGCTCTCAGATATTGCATGCAGAGGGGGAAGGCGTCATTGTTTTACTTCCTGATTCTGCTAATGACTCGATTCGTCCACTTGCCGGAAGCACAATTGCACTCACAGGAGAATTATCGCTGTTTGCACGGGCTACTAATCCAGGAGAATTTGACTCAAGAAACTATTATCACACATTAGGCTATGACTTTTGCCTAAGTGCAGATACATGGACGCAGAAAGGGAAACGATATGATCCGATTGCGGAAGGGTTATGGCAATTTAAGGCACGTATCAAAGAGCGTCTTCGCCAACTCATTGATGCACAAAATGCAGATTGGACAGATTATGGTATTTACTGTGCAGTGCTGCTTGGTGACAAAAGCGAACTGGACAGTACCCAGAAAACGCTCTTTCAGGAACAGGGAATTGCCCATATCCTATCCGTGTCAGGCTTACATATCTCGGCAGCCGGTCTTGTGACCTGTGGCCTTTTGATGAAGTTTACAGGCTCATTTGCCATTTCCGGCATTGCGGGCAGTTTGACTGTTCTTTTCTATTCAGCTTTTACGGGAAATGCCGTCTCAACAATTCGTGCCTGTGTCATGTATTTAATTTTGAGCATCGGACGACAAAAAGGACGTATCTATGATATGCCAACAGCCACATCTGCGGCTGCCCTGTGCCTTCTTTTCTTTCAGCCACTTGCGATCTTTCAGGCATCCATGCAGTTGTCCTTCGGTGCGGTTCTTGGAATCAGTCTTGTCAGTGATATGTTCCGGCGAATGTGCGGTAAGCTGTCAGCAAAGGCTTCCATGAAGATAAGTCGTTTCTTCTCTGTTATGGGCCTTTCTATCACTATGCTGCCAGTGATTTTGTATCACTACTGTCAGCATCCGTTATATTCATTGCTTTTGAATCAGTTTGTTATTCCGCTTGTTGGAATCCTGATTGCAGCACCCGCAGCTGCGCTTGCGGTATCTGCCGTCTGGCCTGCAGCGTCATCTGTTTTATTGTGGGCAGGACATCTGGTGATTTGTTTTTATAATATTCTTTGCAGGATATTTGAAAATCTGCCATTTTCTACACAACACACCGGAAAACCTGCTGTTTGGCGAATCGTTTTGTATTTTGTACTGCTTAGTATGATTGGTGTATTTACCCGGTTTGTGAATGAAAAAAGAAAGAGAGAGGATGAGAAAAGAAAAAAAGAAAGAAAACGAAGTGGTCTAACTGCTGCGGTTTTGCTTGCGACAGGATATTATCTGTTTGGCTGTTTTTTTCTGCATGCAGAAAATTATAAGGGATTAGAGATTACCATGCTGGACGTTGGTCAGGGCGATGGGATTGTTCTCATATTACCTGATCAGACCACTATTCTTTCTGATGGTGGAAGTTCCAGCCGATATCAACTGGAAACTTCTGTATTGAAACCATTTTTAAAGGCAAAGGGTATTCCGTATCTTGATTATGTCTTTGTTTCCCATGCAGACAACGATCATATCAGTGGTATTTTGGGGTTGATGGAAGATGAGCCTGAATTGATTGGAACCTTGATGCTGCCGCAGAGCCAGAATGCTGCAAAGCAATTTGAAAAGCTGCTGGCATTAGCCAAAGAGAAACAAATCCCGGTTATGTGGCTTTCAAAAGGGGATTGTTTCTCTTTGAATTCAAACAAAAATACATCCGATTTATTCCGTGTTTCCTTTGAAATATTATGGCCGAAAGAAACGTCCTCTGCCCTGGATACAAACACTCTTTCCCTTGTCTGGCGACTTTCCTACGGAAATTTCTCAATGCTCTTTACGGGTGATCTTCCGGAAGAATGCGAGAGCAGTTTAGAGGACTTAAAACCGACAAGCATCCTAAAAGTCGCTCATCACGGTTCAAATTATTCAACCACGGAATCATTCTTGCAACGTGTCCGGCCCGCCCTTGCGATAATTTCTTGCGGCGCAAACAATCGATACGGCCATCCCGGAGCGAAAACGCTGGAACGTTTAAAAGCTGCCAATGTACAATCCGTGCTGATCACAAAGGATTGCGGCGCTATCACGATTCAAACAGACGGCTCTGTTATAGAAGTTACGAGTTATCTGGGAAACGACTGACTGGAAACCGAACATTTCAAGCACTCTTCATAGTCGGTATCGGTCAGTCCGGCACCCTTTACTGAAACAACCTTTGCAGAGACTTTGTTTGCCTGGCTTAGCGCTTCGCTCCAGGAACAGCCCATCATGCGGCTTGCCATAACCTGTCCGATATGACTGTCTCCGGCACCAATCGTATCGACAATATTTGCCTTGATACCAAGAACCTCTGTCAGCGTATTCTTACCTGCCTCCAGACAGCAGGATCCTTTTCCGCCCTTTGTAATAATAACCGTATTGTGTGTACTGCTTTGAATGGTGCGTGCAGCATCCAGCAAAGACACCGCGCTAAAATCGACATCCGGATGAAAATCTGAGCAAATCAGATAACTCAGTTCAAATGCTTCCTCCTCATTGATATGAAGGATTGGTTTTAGCTGATACAGACGCTTCATTTTTTCAGCACCAATTTGTCGAACGCGTGGTCCCGGAGCAAAGAAAAGTTGGGGACCACGATGCTCTTCCAACCACGAAATCAGTTTATCACCGGTTGCTTCTTCAATTTCAAGTCCGCAGACATAAATCATCGAAATTTCCGAAAGGTCGATATTTTCCATCCATTCCTGGTGAAATGTGTATTCTGCTCCGTGGACAGACAAAAAAGTGCGTTCGCCATTTGCATCAACGAGACAATAGCAGCAGCCATTCTCCGAGTCTGCATTCACATGAATCGGAAGTTGGCGTTCTATAAAGGATTTCCGGATATAATCACCGTATACCCCTGTTCCAATCGGAGTGATAAATGTATAAGGCACACCCGACTGCCGGACAATATTTGCTGCATTGTAGGCGCAGCCACCGAGCGCGAGTGTCTGGCGTTTAGGCTGAATATCCTCCGCTGTGCGTGGAAGATGATCAATTTCAATGATAACATCGACACATGTGCTGCCGATCAACAGGATTTTTTTCATGACTGGATCTCCTTGCTTTTGTTTTTTGATTTTTCATGAGTTTCATGTCAAAGCGGATATTCGCAATCCGCTTCGCTACTTGCTTGATTCGGTGAAATCATCAGAACCTGTTCTACTACTGTAGCACAAAGGAAAGACTCTTGCAATTTAATCTCGATAACTTTTTATCCGATTGCATATGTTGATAAAAGGAAAAACGAATTCGATGACAGGTGCGATAAAATCTGCTATAATGAAAGGGAACAAATAACGGAGGACATACACAGTGGAAAAACTCAGGCAGGACATCCGCTCAAGTCAATTTGAGCAAGTATATCTTCTCTATGGAGAAGAACGTTATCTGGTTCAGATGTACAAGAATCAGTTAAAGAAAGCAATCATAGGGGAGGATACCATAAATTTTAATTCGTATAGCGGAAAGGAAATTTCAATTCAAGAGGTAGAGGATACTATAATGACACTTCCGTTTTTTGCAGATCGAAGACTGATACTGCTGGAGGACACCGGACTCTTTAAAAGTGGTGATGAATATTGGAGTAATCTGGTAAAAAACATTCCGGATAGTTGTCATATACTCTTTGTGGAGCAGGAAGTGGACAAGCGAAGCCGTATGTATAAGGCGGTAAAGGAGTGCGGATACTGTGTGGAAATGGCACACCCATCAATTCAGCAGCGTACTCAGTGGGTATTAAAGGGATTTGGACGATATGGATTAAAGATTACACAAGCTGCTTTAGATTCTTTTTTGGAGAAAACAGGCGATGACATGGAAAATATCCGAAATGAGATGGAAAAGCTTGCCTCTTTCTGTATGGGAAAGGAAGGCATTACGAAAGAGGATGTCGACTTTGTGTGTACCGAGCAGACAGAAAACCGAATTTTTGAAATGACACAGGCAATAGCAGAGGGCAAGACGCAGCATGCACTTGAATTGTACTACGATTTATTGGCATTGAAAGAGTCAGAAATGCGCATTCTCTTTTTGATTGCGCGTCAGATGAATCAGCTTCTTTGTGTGAAGGAGATGGAAGCTGGACATCAGAGCCATGAGCAGATTGCTGCAGCATTAAAGGTTCGCACGTTTGTTGTCAATAAGCTGCTCGGACAGGCAAGACACTTTACGATCAAACAGCTTACCGAATGTGTCGAGAAGTGTGTAGAACTTGAGGAATCGGTAAAGAGAGGCAATATGAATGGGCGAATCGCCGTGGAGATGGTGCTGCTGTCAATTGCGACACGGATGGAATGAAGACTTTCCGCCATGCGGTACACAATTTTTTGCAGACATGGCACTCTGCTTTTTAGAAAAAAAGAGCCGCCTGCACAATGCAGACAGCTCTTTAAAATTTTTATCTTCCTAATGCAAAGATTAGTTCATAGCATTAACAGCCTTGTTCATACGGCTGATCTTTCTGGATACGGTATTGTCATGATAAACACCCTTGGATGCAGCCTTTCTCATTACGGACTCAGCCTCAACAACTGCAGCCTGAGCAGCCGCCTTATCACCTGCAGCAACAGCACTCTCTACCTTCTTGATGTAGGTCTTTACTTTAGAACGAGCAGACTTATTTCTGTCTGCCTTAACCTTGCTAACTAAAACTCTCTTCTTTGCGGACTTAATATTTGCCATGTGGCACCTCCAAAAATTTCTGATTTTTTACTATTTATTCTGGTTTGAAAACGATACTGCGTATCACTCGAAAACGCCGTTTCAACACAAGTGGTATCATAGCTTAAAAATGTTGATCTGTCAATACATATTTCTAAAAAAATTGCAAAAAATAAGAGAAAGTTTTACATGTAAAACAATGTTGATTTACTGTAAAAGTTTTACACGTAAAACAAAAGCAAACTTTTAGGAGTATTGTGTATGACGGAAAAAAAGAAAGATGCTATGATATACACGGATCTTGCGGTCGAGATTCAGGAAGCATCAGGAGATGATAAAGGAGAAATCCCTGGTGTTGTTTTGAAAAAGCATACTAGTCAAAATGGATCTGGCATAAGCAATGTTGATGTCACAAAGATTGAGATCAAAACCACCGAAGGTGCAGTGCGTATGGGACGACCGATCGGTACCTACCTGACCCTTGAAATAACCGGTCAAGTATTAAAAAATGAGGAAAATGATAAACTTCTCACTTCTTATCTTCAAACATTGATGCCCCGAAATATACATTCTATTCTGACAGTCGGATTGGGAAATGCGGCAATGACAGCCGACGCATTAGGCCCGCGGACAATTGAGAAAATGGCACAGTCCGGAATGGCTTCGTATGCGTCTATGATAGTTCCCGGTGTATTTGCACAGACTGGAATGGAAAGCAGCGAAATTATTAAGGGAATCGTGCAGCGTATGAAGCCGGATTGTATCATAACAATTGATGCACTGGCTGCAAGGAGTGCCTTTCGCCTGGGCAAAACGGTTCAGCTTACAGATACCGGAATACGACCAGGTTCCGGTGTGGGCAACACGCGAAGTGGAATCAATAACGATACGATGGGGATCCCCGTGATTGCCATCGGAATCCCGACCGTTGTGAGTGCAGCCGCAATCGTTTCAGATGCGATGGACTGCCTTAAACGTATTGGATACAACGAAAGTGTTCTTGGAAGTATTGCCATGCTGAATCAGGAAGAATATTATCAGTTGATATCCGAAGTATTTGCTCCGGGTCTGGGAAATCTATTTGTCATGCCCAAAAATCTTGATGAGGAGTTAGACGACATGAGCAGTTTTCTTGCCGGGGCATTAAAGAACGTGATCCGCGCTCACTGCAGCAACTAATCCGTAATCTGGAATTAAATCAGAATTGTACTGCATAGGATAGCGTCAAAGGCTGTAAAAATCAGAGCAAAAAGGAGGTTTGCCATGCCCGTGTATCAAAGAAAACGTAAACAGCAGGAAAAAATGGCAACGTTTTTTTTCTGGATGCTGACATTTGTATGTGCAGGCTATATTTCATGGATGATTAATCCGTACCCAGTCAAACGGGGAATTCGATGGATTGAAAATCAAACGGAACAATTTTTGGATCGCTGTACAGAACAGACTCTTATGCAGACATTTCCGGCAATTTCCTGTTTTTTTGTCTCAAAAAGCTCCAATCCTATCGAGAGCGTAAATGCAGACACACCCACCAATATTATTGGCATAACAGCAGATCCCTTTTATACAAAATATCTGAGTTTTTCACAGCCGGGTGATGGTTAAAGACTTTTTTGCATACCGCAGCATGAAAGATACTAACGATTCTTCATGCAGTAAACGAAACACAAAATCCGCTTGTGCATTGTCTTCTTTTATGTTATGATACTTCAGACAGAAGTTTTTGCTACATTAAAAAAGTTGAAATGGAGAAGAAGCGATGCGTATTTTGATTGAAAATGGACGGCTTTTGGACCCTTCCAGAGAACTTGATATTCAGGAAAGCCTGTGGATCGAGGATGGTATCATCTGCGAGAAACAGGCTTTTTCTGCGAACTTAGCCGACCGTGTGATTGATGCAGCAGGCGGCTGGGTAGTGCCGGGACTGATTGACCTGCATGTTCACTTCCGTGATCCGGGACTCGAGTATAAAGAAACTATTGAGACAGGCTGCGCGGCTGCTGCGCATGGAGGTTTCACGACTGTATGCCCGATGCCAAACACGAGACCATCAACTGACTGTCCACAAATAATAAAAGAAGTGCTTGATAAGGCAGCGTCGGCGTGTGGTGTTCATGTACTTCCGATTGGAGCTGTCACGATCGGTCAGAAAGGTGAACAGCCGACAGACGTTGCTGCCATGAAAGCAGCAGGAATCGCCGCAATCAGCGAAGACGGAAAATCAGTTATGAACTCCGAAGTATATCGTGAGGCGATGCTGCAGGCAGCAGCATGCAGCGTTCCGGTGTTTGCTCACTGCGAGGATATCAATCTGGTTCACGGCGGCTGTATGAATGCCGGAAAACGTGCGAAAGAATTAGGTCTTCCGGGTATTTCAAATGCAGTGGAAGACATCATTACCGCAAGAGATATTTTGCTTGCAAATGAGACAGGCGCACAGCTTCATCTGTGCCATTGCTCCACAAAAGAAAGTGTTAATCTGGTAAAATGGGGCAAGGAGATGGGAGTGAAGCTGACTGCCGAGGTGTGTCCGCATCACTTCTCTCTTTCCGATGAGGATATTCCGTCAGCAGAAGATACCAATTATAAGATGAATCCGCCGCTTCGTTCTCCTGAGGATGTAAAAGCAATTAAGCAGGCCTTAAAAGATGGTATTATGGAAGTGATTTCAACAGACCATGCTCCGCATCATGCCGATGAAAAAGCAAAACCATTTACGCAGGCTCCATTTGGTATTGTCGGCCTTGAGACGGCGGTTGCTCTGACGATTACCAATCTGGTTCGCACCGGATGGCTGACACCGATGCAGATGATCGCATATATGAGTACCAATCCGGCAAAGGTTCTTGGTATTGACAAAGGAACTTTAAGACCGGGCAGCTGTGCCGATGTAACCGTAATCATGCCGGAGGAATCTTATGTGATTGATGCTTCTTCTTTTGCCTCAAAAGGAAAGAATACGCCATTTGATGGACAGAAGGTGTGGGGACGTGTCGCAGCGACGATTGTGGATGGAAAAATCATCTACGAATATGTGAAATAAGTAAGAAGCCAAACAAAATGCAGCCATTCAGAACTCCATTTGCATCAGCGATTTACATGGTTTTGAATGGTTGCGGCAAAATAGAAAACACAGGAAGGAAGATACGAAAATGATTAACAAGCTTGTCAGCAAGATTAAAAAGATGGGAGCTCCGGTTGTAGTAGGTCTGGATCCAATGTTAAATTATGTTCCGGAGTTTGTTCAGAAGAAGGCATTTGAAGAGTATGGTGAAACTTTAGAGGGTGCAGCAGAGGCGATTTGGCAGTTCAATAAGGCTATCGTTGACCAGATCTATGATATCGTTCCGGCAGTAAAACCGCAGATCGCCATGTATGAGCAGTTTGGTGTTCCGGGCATGGCAGCTTATAAAAAGACTGTTGATTATTGCAAATCAAAGGATCTGGTTGTAATCGGTGATGTCAAGAGAGGCGATATCGGTTCTACCTCTGCTGCTTATGCAGTTGGCCATCTTGGAAAGGTGACGGTTGGAAGCAACAAACTCGTTGCCTTTGATGAAGATTTTGCTACGGTAAATCCATATCTTGGAACCGATGGAATCAAGCCGTTTGTTGACGTATGCAAGGAAGAAAAGAAGGGTATCTTTGTACTCGTTAAGACATCCAATCCTTCCAGTGGAGAATTTCAGGATCGTCTGGTAGACGGCAGACCGCTATATGAACTTGTCGGTGAGAAGGTCGCCGAATGGGGTATGGATGCGATGGGCGATGAGTATAGCTATGTAGGCTGTGTTGTCGGTGCTACGTATCCGAAGATGGGTGAAATTTTACGAAAGGTTATGCCAAAGAGCTATATTCTGGTTCCGGGTTATGGTGCACAAGGCGGTACTGCAGCAAGCCTTCGTCCGTACTTTAACGAGGATGGACTTGGTGCAATTGTAAATTCCTCCAGAGGAATTATCGCTGCTTATAAGCAGGAAGCGTATAGTAAGTTTGGAGCAGAGCACTTTGCAGAAGCATCCAGAGCAGCTGCTGAGGCAATGATCGCTGATATTGCTTCGATTTTCTAAAGTTTTTGAAATAGTTACCTGATTTTTTGCTTTATTTACTTTAAGGAAGGGCTTGACTTATGAAGAAAAAGGAACGTGCGAAGGTTCTCTCACAGAAATGCATTGCAGCGGATATCTACAGTATGTGGATTGAGACACCGGATATTGCTGCACAGGCAGTACCGGGACAGTTTCTGGCAGCCTATACAAAGGATACAGACAAACTGCTTCCGCGCCCGATCAGCCTGTGTGAGATTGATAAGGAGAATGGACGTCTGCGTATCGTATATCGCATTGCTGGCAGCGGAACAAAGGAATTTTCCACATATCAGGCAGGCGATTCAATCGAAATTATGGGACCGCTTGGAAATGGATTTTCAGCGGTATCTGCAGCATGCAAAAAGCCGATGGTAATCGGAGGAGGCATTGGCATTCCTCCGATGCTCGGTCTTGCAAGGGACTTGCAGGCAAATGGCTGTGATGCGACTGCTGTTTTGGGATATCGAAATGAGTTGTTTTTGCAGGAGGAATTTGCTTCCTGCAGCACTGTTTACAATGCAACTGAGGATGGAAGCACCGGAACAAAGGGTACTGTCATTGATGCGATTTTGGCAAACAATCTGGAACCGGATGTAATCTTTGCCTGTGGTCCAAAACCGATGCTTCGTGCAATCAAGGAGTTGGCAGCATCAAAGCAGATTCCATGTTTTATTTCACTTGAGGAACGTATGGCGTGTGGAATCGGTGCCTGTCTGGCATGTGTTTGCCAGACTGAGAATGTGGATGGTCATTCAAACGTACACAACAGCAGAGTGTGCAAGGATGGTCCCGTATTTGCGGCAGAGGAGGTAAAACTGTGAGTATGAACGTGAATGAAAATGCAGTTGACACAAACACCACAATTGACACAAGCGTGACCATCGCAGGTGTAACGCTGAAAAATCCGGTCATGACTGCATCCGGTACCTTTGGATCTGGTGCGGAATATAGTGAATTTATTGACCTGAATCGTCTGGGTGCTGTTGTGACAAAAGGCGTGGCAAATGTTCCGTGGCCAGGCAACCCGACACCGCGTATTGCAGAGACACACAGTGGTATGCTTAATGCGATCGGTCTTCAAAATCCAGGAATTGATCTGTTCTGCAAGCGCGATATTCCGTACTTAAAGCAGTTTGACACAAAGATTATTGTAAATGTATGTGGAAAAAGCACGGAGGATTATCTGGAGGTTGTTGAACGTCTCGGAGATGAGCCGGTAGATATGCTTGAAATTAATATTTCCTGTCCAAATGTCAAGGAAGGCGGAATTGCGTTTGGTCAGGATCCAAAGGCAGTTGAGGCGATCACAAAAGCAGTGAAAGCGAAAGCAAAGCAGCCGGTTATCATGAAGCTTAGTCCGAATGTTACCGATATTACAGTTATGGCAAAGGCAGCAGAGGCTGGCGGTGCTGATGCGGTTTCTCTGATCAACACGCTGACTGGAATGAAGATCGACATTAACCGACAGTGCTTTGCACTTGCCAACAAAACAGGCGGGCTTTCTGGTCCGGCAATTAAGCCAATTGCAGTGCGCATGGTTTATCAGGTGGCAAATGCCGTATCCATCCCGGTAATCGGAATGGGCGGAATCACCTGTGCAGAGGATGCGTTAGAGTTCATACTTGCAGGAGCAAGCGCTGTCAGTATCGGAACAGCAAACTTCTTTAATCCATATGCGTCTGTGGAAACGGCAGAGGGTATCGCAGCCTATATGCATGAAAAGAAGGTTTCTCATTTAAGCGATTTGATTGGACTGGTGAAGTGAACTAGTCTTGAATATTTAAACATTTTATGATATGATACCAGGGTCAAAAGGTCAGAAAGCCGATGCAAGCTTGCTTGCAAGAGGATTT
>CAVJTU010000046.1:0-24520 GCA_963652495.1 uncultured Oscillospiraceae bacterium | reverse complement strand
CTTCTATTATCGCTCAAAATCCCAAAAAGTGGGAGGTTTTTTTATATTATTTTTTTACTCGTCAGAGCTGAGTCTTACTCATCCTTCTTATGATGTTGTTTATAATATTTATCCGGATGCAGATACACATCCTCGAAAAACTCTTTTTTTTCCTCGTAGAGTTCATTCAGCCAGTCAACAGCCGCTGCACGGCCTGCATCATCAAAAGAAAAACGCTTCTTAATAAACAGCTGTGGCTTTGTGAAATCCACAGAGAATGGCCCCGGGCAGGCTGCTGCCTCAAGAAGCGTGACCTTCTCTTCTTTCGGTGCTTCCTCTCCCGTTTTCTCCGCATCAGAAGAGGTCCCTTCTGTCGTCTCTGACTGGATGATGCGTGTTTCTTCTATTTTGTATATGCTGTAACGCATTCCTCTGTCCGACCCGGTAAAACGGCTTTTCTTTAAAAACGGAATGGACAGCAATGTATCATGTTCAATCATTTTTTTCTCCACTCGTTGTTGTTTCTTCTATTGTGTACGGAATTTCTACCTGAACACCATCAAAGTTGTTCACCAGACGCCCATTCTCCTCAAGACGAAATGCCCAGTTGACGATCACACTGTCTTTTTCACTGGTATTTTCCTTTTCCTCAAGAGAAACATTATTCAGTGCTTTCTTTGATACCATCATCAATTTTGCATAAACGCTTGTGTCAGCTGTCAGTTCCTCCTTATCGCGAAAGGTATAAGAAAGAATATCCCCATTGATATCCGTCATATCCATGTCGTTGTATGCAGCAGATACGATCGCCGCATCCTTCCCGGAACGGCAGTTCAACTCAATATCGCGCACGGCAAACTTTTTATTGAACGTTACCAGTTCTTCTCCCTGCGTCGCACACATCGCAAACGACAGCGAAACCGTCCACTCCTTTGGCGTATCTCCAATCGTGTCTGTCGATACTGCACTCAAATACGGGCAGACATAGTAGGTTGTCGTGCGGCCACCCCACGCCTGATATTTCGTCACGCATACAGAACCATTCCAAAACATGGTCCCAGTAGAGGCATCCGCCTTGTCTGCTTCAAGCTGACGACGAATCTCTGCCAGACCTGTCTCATTTCCCACGGCCTGATCTCCTGCCGCATCCAGCGTGATCAAAACGGTCTTTTCATAGTGATGCACACTCATTACGATTGACAGCACCATCACGACAAAAAGTGCTGCGATCACAGTCGCAAATACGGCTGTCTTTTTTCTTGGCATGTTTTCACCTTCTCCTTTCTCGTGCATTTTCCCATAACTTCTCCTACGATTGTTCACGGTGACATCTGCCTGCTTTTGGCACTATTGCAATCGAATTGCCATCTTTTATAATCCTAAGCGGTATCCCATACGCTCGTTCCAGATTTTCCTGACACAAGATTTCCTTCGCATCTCCCTGCAAAACAAGAGAGGTATGCGCAGACTTATCCTCCGGCAGAAACAAAATCGCCTTATCCGCTATCATAAGCGCATGCTCCGGACTGTGCGTGATAAACAAAATCTGTCTGTTCTCATCTTTGCACAGTTCTTGCATAATCTTGATCAATCGCGCTGTATGCTTTAAATCAAGTCCACTCTCCGGCTCGTCCATAATCAAAAGCTCTGGTGACGATACCAGCGCACGCGCAAGTTTTATAAGCTGCTGCTGTCCAACGCTTAGCTTATCATAGGAATGATTTGAAAATGCAAGCATTCCGACACGTTCGAGCGCTGCCTCTGCCATCTTTTTATCACTGTCATCAGGCTGCGCAAAAAATGATTTGTACGTGTTGCGGCCAAGCAATACCATATCCAATACTGAGTATGGAACGCTTGTAGATTTCTGAGACACATATGCCATCTTTTGCCACAGCTGTCTGTCCGGAATACTTCTCATATCAACACCATCTATAGACGCGCCGCCATGACACCATGGCACAAGCTTCATCAGACTTTTTACAAAGGTTGTCTTGCCGCAGCCGTTTTGTCCGAGAATCGCCATGATCTGCCCCGGCTCACTAGTCATATTGATATGAGATGCCAGTAAATGATTTTTATAGCCAATCGCTGCATCGCGTATCCCTAACTTCATGTGCGAAGTCCTCCTGTCTTGGCAAGCAAAAATAAAAACAATGGTGCTCCAATCAGACTTGTCAAAATCGCTGCCGGAATCTCCGATGCAGTGATACAGCGCGCCGCTGTGTCCGTAATCAGTAAAAACAATGCTCCGTATGCAATCGAAGATGGAATCGCATCTTTATTGCTTCCTCCATACAGCATCCGGCAAAGATGGGGAATCAAAAGTCCAATCCAGCCGATCTGTCCGCACATGGAAACGACCGCTGCAGTAATCACAGAAGATGCTGCAATGACAATCATTGAAAGACCACGCACTGAAATTCCAAGGCTTTTTGTCTCCTCCTCGCTTAGCATTAGTGCATCGAGCTTCCAGCGAAGCAAGACTAAGACCACAATGCCTGCTAAAATCCAGCCTGCACCTGATAAAAGAAGCGGCCAGCTCATGTTTTTGAGACTGCCAAGCAGCCAATAGGTGATCGATGGAAGCTCATCCTGCGGATCTGCCGTATATTTGGCAAAGGACACCATGGATGAGAAAAATGCTCCGACTACCATGCCCGAAAGCACCAATCTAAGCATTCGCTGTTCACCGCCGCGCCCCGCAAATAAATAGACAAGACAGACCGATGCCAGACCGCACAAAAGCGCGCTGCCTTGAATCCCGGCTCGGCCGGCTCCCGCCAGAATCGCAGCCACTGCGCCAAACGAAGCGGCATTTCCTACGCCCAATGTATCCGGTGTCGCTAATGGATTGGCAAACACCGCCTGAAAACCTGCTCCTGCCACTGCCAGACCTGCTCCGCACAAAAGAGCCCCCAGAATGCGTGGTATACGCACAGATAAAACCACATGACGTACTGTCTCACTTACTGTCTCTGAACCTGTCAAAAAATCGCAAATCGCACGCATTACATTTTGGGGCGAGATGCCATAGCGCCCCATGCCCAAAGAAACAGCACATGCGACAAGGGTAATTACCCCTGCCGCAAGACTGCGCTTTGTATTCCACTTTCTGTTTTTACTTACTCTTTCCATATCCGTTTGCCGCATCTGCTGACGGAGTGTACATCTGTGCTACCTGATCGTCCATCAGCTCGATGCCATATACTTCCGTATAATAATTTTCAACCTCTTCGGTCATATCAACATCGTCAAACAGCTCCGGATAAACAGTCTTTGCCAGCCACATCAATGTCATCGGCGTGTCAGCTCCCGGTGTAAAGGTTCGATATGCACCGAGCGGCATTTTATAAACCTGCTCATTTTTCACCGCCTGAACACTGCTCCAGTCGTTGTCGCCGATTGTATTATTGTAGAGATCTTCCGGCATTGCTTTCGTGAAATTGCTGATGAAAATAATCTCCGGATCCCAACTGTAAACCTGCTCCATATTGACAGATGCATTGGAACGCTCTGCCTCGATCTCCTCACCTACATTTACTGCATTGATTGCATCGCACCAGTACTGCCCCCAGAAATTCTTTCCGGAGGTCACAAGTGCCGTGTCGCTGTAGTTAAATAGGAAGAAAATGCTTTTTTTCTCCTCGTCAGTCAGATCTCCTGTCTTTTTTTGAATGGTTTCCTCTACCTTCTCGCAATAGTCTTTTGCAGCCGCAGCCTTCTCTTTCTCCTCCGGGAAGATATCAGCCAGCAAATCCATCCATGCATCAAAAGTATCAGCCGCATTGTAGTCCCATTTTGTAACAGATACAGCAACTGCGGTCAGACCTGCTGATGTCAGGGACTCACCAAGTTCTGTATTCTGCGCATTGTAGAAGACAAGATCCGGTTCGAGTGCCAACAGACTTTCGATATTTAACTCGCTATTTTCAAAAAAAGAAGTATCTGCATCCAGAATCTCCGGGTACAGTTCACCAAGCAGTCCTGCCTTCGCAGCGCTCATGCTGACCGGACTGATTCCGACAAGTTTTTCGGCACTGTCCAGATACAAAGACAATACAGACGGCAGCGGAAGTGTATCGGTCACAACAATGCGGTCAATCTCCTTTGGAAGTGTCACTTCATTGCCCGCATGGTCAATAATGGTGCGATCGCCGTTTTCCTCTGTGCTGACTTCTGAAGTGCTCTCCTCTTTTTCCTTCGCTGCAAAAACAGGTGCTGCTGAAAGTGTCGCTGAAAGTGCCAAAACTGCCGCTATCCAGTTTCTATGTGTC
Organism: uncultured Oscillospiraceae bacterium; assembly: GCA_963652495.1. Taxonomy (GTDB): domain Bacteria; phylum Bacillota; class Clostridia; order Lachnospirales; family Lachnospiraceae; genus Anthropogastromicrobium. The sequence goes on along the minus strand of CAVJTU010000046.1, from coordinate 20,264 downwards.
TTTCTCATCATTATTCTCCTCTAAATATAAGCAAATCACTTCAAGGATCGCTCTCGCTTCTTAAAACGATTTGCTTATTCACTCTTTTTCTGCTTACTTTTGTCCACTGCTGCCTCTTAGTTCTCTTCCTTCTCCTCTACCGGAAGCTCAGATGCACAGTGCGGACACTTTACTGCCTCAATGTGAATTTCACTCTTGCAATACGGGCAGATCTTTGTAGTTGCCGGCGCCGGTTTCTCCTCTTTCTGAAGTCTATGGAACACGCGAATCAGCATAAACAGAACAAACGCCTGAAGCACAAAGTTGATCGCATAGGAAATAAACTTTCCATATGTAAATGTCGCTCCCCCAACCTCGAACATCAACTGATCAAAGTTGACGCCGCTTGTGCAAATACTCAAGAGCGGAGTGATAAAGGAATCCGTCAGCTGAGTCACAAGGCCACTGAACGCAGAACCCATAATTAAACCGATTGCCATGTCAAGCATGTTTCCCTTGAGTGCAAATTCTTTAAATTCTTTGAGTAATTTCTTCATGTTCTTTCTCCTTTTCTTATGGATTGGTTTTCGTTCTGTTCTCCATTATAAGGTGCATTTGTATAAAAAGCAAGACGCTTTACAAACCTTCCTCCAAGTGATACAATCAATCCACAGCAGTACATCAAATTAAGCAGAAAGAAGGGTTTTTATTATGAATCATGATATTACAAATGAAGTTCTTAATGAATTTGCCACTGCATTTGCCTCAAATCCGGTAAACCGCGTTGCTATGAACGCTGTCACCTCTGCCGGACTGTTGGCTGCATCCAAGAATCCACTCGCGCAGCGCGAGAGCCGCCACTCTTACTCCATTTCTTTGGAACAGGGCGAAATCACCAACCAGAAGCAGAGCGGACGCTGCTGGATGTTTGCCGCACTGAATACGTTTCGTTTTGAGGTTATGAGAAATCTGAACCTAAAGACATTTGAGTTGTCCCAGAATTATACGCTTTTCTACGACAAGCTGGAAAAATCCAACTATTTCCTAGAGAGCATTCTTGAGACACTTGACGAACCAACCGAGGGGCGTCTCGTTTCGTTCCTTCTGACTGCACCTCTTGGTGACGGCGGACAGTGGGACATGCTGTGCAACATAGTTCGCAAATATGGTGTTGTTCCAAAGGAAGCTATGCCTGAGACAGTTGCTTCCTCCGCTACTCGTGAAATGACCTCAGCGCTGACTAGAAAGCTTCGTGAGGATGCCTGCCGCCTGCGCAAAGCTTATGCAGATGGCGCTTCTCTTGATGATCTGCGTGCAAAGAAGGACAGCATGATGGAAGAAATCTACCGCGTTCTGTGCATCTGCCTTGGTGAGCCGCCGAAGACTTTCGATCTGGAAGTTACTGATAAGGATGACAAGTTTATCCGTGATACCAATCTTACCGGAACTGCCTTTTTTGAGAAGTACGTTCGCTTAAATCTGGACGATTATGTAAGCTTAATCAATGCACCGACCGCTGACAAGCCATATCATAAGAGCTACAGTGTAAAGTTCCTTGGAAATGTAAAGGAAGGCTGCCCGGTTCGCTATCTGAATCTGCCGATTGAAGAACTGAAAAAAGCAGCTATCGCACAGATGAAGGACGGTTCCCCTGTATGGTTCGGCTGCGATGTCGGCAAGAGTTCTTCACGCGATGAAGGACTCTTGGACTTAAATACCTATCAGACCGAGGAACTTCTTGGCATCACCTTTGGCATGAACAAAGCAGAGCGTCTTGAATATGGTGAGAGCCTTATGACACACGCAATGGTATTTCAGGGTGTAAATCTTGACGATGATGGTAAGCCAAACCGTTGGCGCGTTGAGAACAGTTGGGGCGATGTACCGGGCAAGAAGGGCTACTATGTTATGAGCGATGCATGGTTTGACGAGTATATGTATCAGATCGTTGTCAATAAAAAATATCTGCCGGCTGAGTACATAGCAGAATATGAGGCAGAACCGATTATGCTTGAGCCATGGGATCCGATGGGATCATTGGCACTGTGACATACTCCCGCGTTTAAGCCCACAGACTTTCCATCTCGATTTTTGTAACATTCACCAAAAAGCCTGCTCAGCAGATCACGTAGTATTTTACGTGATTCACTGGCAGGCTTTTCTTTTCCTTTTAACACTCCAGACACGAACTCAATCCAGTCTTTCTAATGTCACGATGACGGCTGTTCTTTTTCTGATTATTTTTTGCATGGCTTCTTTAACTCCGGATACTCAATGCGATGCAAGCCAAGTGCCTTGCACCACTCCAGTGCAATCTTTGCTGATTCCAGATCATGCACATCCTTCGGTGCGTGTGCATCGCATCCGAAAATAATATCGCAATTATGCTTTGCCGCTATCTGAAAGAACTCAAGATTCGGATAATGGCGATGCTCTCTCATGCCAAGCATGTTGATCTCAAGCGGCACATGATTCTTTGCAGCATATGCACACAGCTTATTTGCAGCCTTTTCGTAGTTTTCCTTTGAACCGCCAAAATGAAGCAGATCCGGATGTGCCAAATAGGTGAAGCATCCTGTGTCAAGACCTTCGATTACCTGATCAACATAGCGCATCATCATATCCTCCCCGCAATGCAGATCACCGCTGTAGATATGTTCTTCCTCATTTAAGAGAAAGTGCTGTCCCATGATGATATAGTCAATCGGATACTGGCTGTAAAATGCTAACAGCTGATCAAAATACTTTGGATAATATTCTGTCTCAAAGCCAAGCTTGATCTCAATATCGTCCTTATATTCTTTCTTTAATGCCAGAATCGAATCCACATAGTCCGAAACCTGCTCTCTTCTCATCCGAAAAGTCGAATAATAATTTCCGGAAAAAAAATAGGGGGAATGATCCGAAAAGCCAAGTACCTTTAGACCTCCTTTGATAGCCTCCTCTACATACTGACGATCCGCGCCCTGAGCATGATTACAGCGCGTTGTGTGTGTATGAAAATTGGTTGTTAATATGTTATTTTCCATCTCTTGTGTGCCTCTTTCTTCTTTCGCAATTCTCTTCAATTACTTTTCTCCATTCCTCATCATACTCACCTGTTAACTTTCTGTCAATCGTTTTTTTGGGTTGCGCATTCCGAAATCATCTGTTATACTTAGAGAAAACAGCATAAAAGGAGGTACTATTATCAGACAGATTCATCTGAAAGAAACACGCACCGCAGTCGCAGAGAAGGTAAGGGAATCCCTGTTTTCCGTTTTGCCCATTGTCATTATCGTCTTTCTTCTGTGCCTGTACATTTCCCCTATGCAGCCGGATCTTCTCCTGACATTCTTTGTCGGAGCCCTGATGCTGATCATCGGTATGGGCCTTTTCTCTCTGGGAGCCGAACAGTCGATGACACCGATTGGAAAACAAATCGGAAAAGCACTCACACGGACAAAAAATCTCCCACTGATCCTTGCTGTCAGTTTTCTTCTGGGCTTTGCCATCACGATCTCAGAACCGGATCTTCAAGTCCTTGCCCAGACCGTTCCCCACATCAGCAGCACCGTACTGCTTGTCACAGTTGGTGCCGGAGTAGGCTTCTTTATGAGCATTTGTATGCTGCGTATCCTGACAGGAACCCATCTTCGCCTGCTGCTGATTCTCTTTTATGCCATCATCTTTCTATTGGCATTTTTCGCCGACAAAAACTTTCTTGGCATCGCCTTTGACTCTGGCGGTGTGACAACCGGTCCTATGACCGTTCCATTTATCCTCGCATTAGGACTTGGTGTATCCAACGTCCGAAGCGATAAAAATGCCGAGGCCGACAGCTTCGGTCTTGTTTCTTTATGTTCCATTGGACCGGTGCTTGCCGTTTTGATTCTTGGTTTTTTCTATACAGACAGTGCCGCTGTTGCCGATTTGAGTACGGCTTCCTATGAGACCACCACCGCGATCGGTTATGCATTTCTTCATGCAATTCCTCATTATTTAAAAGAAACTGCCGTCGCGATGCTTCCGATCATCGTGATCTTTTTTCTGTTTCAATTTACGCTGCTGCATCTGGACAGGCGAAGTCTCGGAAAAATTATTATCGGTCTTATTTATACCTATATCGGTCTTGTACTCTTTTTGACTGGTGTAAACATTGGCTTCTCTGCGCTTGGTGCTGAGCTTGGTGCTGCACTTGCATCCGGAAAAAATGTCTGGTGGCTCGTTCCGCTTGCCATGATAATCGGCTGGTTTATCATCAGTGCAGAGCCTGCTGTTGCTGTTCTTGAAAAACAAATCGAAACCGTCAGTGCCGGTGCCATTCCGGGACGCGTCATAAAGCTAAGCCTTTCCGTTGCAATCGCACTCTCGATGGGGCTTTCCATGCTTCGTGTACTCACAGGAATCTCCCTCTTTTGGTTTTTGATTCCCGGTTACGTCACTGCATTGATTTTGACCTTCTTCGTACCGGACATCTATACGGCAATCGCATTCGACTCCGGCGGTGTTGCCTCCGGACCTATGACTGCAACCTTCATGCTTCAATTTTTCATGGGCGCAAGCATTGCACTCGGAGGAAATGTTCTTCAGGACGCATTCGGCGTAGTCGCACTTGTTGCAATGATGCCGCTTGTCTCGATCCAGCTCGTCGGTCTGTTCTATGAGCGCAGACAAAAGCATACAAAGGAATCCGCAGCTATTTATGGCGACTACGATATTGTTGAACTTTGGGAAGGAGAGACTGCCAAATGAATTATATCATATCCATCATCAACCCGGACTCGCTTTCCACTTTAAAAGAGCTTTGCGATAAGCTTGATCTGCCATTAAATATCACAATGGCAGGACGCGGAACAGCCGTAAAGAGTATGCTTGATCTGCTCGGAATTGAGTCCACTGAGCGACGTATCGTCTTTAGCGTCGCTAGTGAAGAAAAGACGCAGAAATTAATACAGGCCCAGAAACGCCATTTACATATCGGCGTTCCGGGCCATGGAATCGTAATTGCTGTCCCTATTAAAAGTGTTGGAGGAGGAAAAACAGTGACTTTTTTAAATGGAGAAACGAATAACGCATCTTACACGCCTTCGCTTCATTATGCACACGAACTGATCGTCGCCATTTGCAGTCAGGGATGCACTGATTTTGTCATGAATGCGGCCCGCGCAGCCGGTGCGCGGGGCGGCACCGTCCTTCATGGAAAGGGAACCGGCGCAAAAGGCGCACCAAAATTTTACAACATTACAATCGCGGAAGAAAAGGAAGTCATCCTGATCGTTGCCGCGTCCTCTCAGAAGGCTGCCATCATGCAGTCCATCTTAAAAAAGGCCGGTCCAGACAGCAAGGCCGGCACCATCGTTTTCTCGCTCCCAACCACACAGGTCGCAGGCTTTGCGCTGCTTGACGATGAAGCAGAGGACAAAAACTAATATCCGACTACGATTTCCCGGCAAACAAAGAATAGTCGCTTAACACACAAGGCACAGACAGTTGGTTCAAAAAAGGCGAAACAACACGCTTTTACAGTTGACCGCTCTGTGCCTTTTTCATGTGATGCAGATAGACGATAAAGATCGCGCCTCCTGTAAAGACCCATGAGGCAATGTAGACATTCATCAGCATTTCATAGGTCGGGAATATCTTAAATACTGTTACCATCCAGATCATACGAAATACAACGGTTCCGATAATTGTAATAATGGACGGTTCCAACGATTTTCCCATTCCTCGAAGTGCGGCGCTCTCTACCTCGTAGGTGGCGGTCAGTCCTTCCAACGAGCAAACATGCATCATTCGGATAATCGCATAGACAGCTACTGCTGAACTTGTCGTGTAAATTCCGACAAAGAAATCTGCCCAGACGATGAAGATAATACTGAGAATTTCCGTAAAACCAAATCCAAACAGCAAACACAATCCAAAGATTTTCCTACAGCGTTTTAAATTTCCTGCACCATAATTCTGGCTTGTAAAGGTGACTGCCGCCTGAGCAAAGGCTGCCGCAATATCGTATGTAAAATATTCAAAATTCAGTGCAAGCGAAGAGCCTGCAATCGCATCCTCTCCAAAGGAATTGATTCCGCTCTGGATAAATACATTTGATACTGAGAAGATTGCACCCTGTATGCCTGCCGGAATACCGATCACAAGCACTTTTTTCAAATCGGCGCCGTCAATCTTGAGTTTATGAAAACGCAGTTGAAATTCATCCTGTCTCTTATAAAGATAAATCACCACGCAGGAAGCACTGAGTACATTTGAGATCACAGTCGCAATTGCAACACCTGCAACACCCAGCTTAAAGCAAATGACAAGAAACAAGTTCAAAATTACATTTACAATTCCCGATGCAATCAAATAATACATTGGTCGTCTCGTGTCGCCAAAGCTTCGAAGCGTCGCAGAGCCAAAATTGTAAATGACCATAAACGGGATACCCAGAAAATAAATGCGGATATAGAGAAGTGCCATATTCATAACACTCTCCGGTGTTCCTGAAATCTCCAGAATAAAACGTGCTGACAGCATACCGATTGCCAGAAGAATGACACCTAAGATCAGTCCAAACGCAAAAATCGTATGAAGCATGCCGCTTATCTTTTCTCTCTTTCGCTGTCCGATCAGATTTGCCAGGGCAGCATTTGGCCCCACGGAGAGGCCGACGATCAAATTGACAAAAATACCGACAAGTGCCACGCAGCTGCCGACAGCCGCGAGCTGCCGGTCTCCTGCGAAACGTCCAACTACAGCCACATCGGCCGAGTTAAAAAGCTGCTGTAAGATGCTGCTGAAGGCAAGCGGAATTGAAAACAGAATCAGCTTTCCGGCAAGCCCTCCATTTAACATATCCATCTCTTTTGTTTTCATAACTCTTACTCCCAAAATTTTCGTAACTATTCAAGATTTCATTCGCAAAAAACTCAGAGACCATTTTTGCAGTCCCTGAGTCGCATCCTATAAAAGGCGCTGAGACGCTTTGTTCTTTAAAAATTATAACGCGAACTGGCTGTTATACAGCTTTGCATAGAATCCATTCTTTGCAAGAAGTGACTCATGGTTGCCCTGCTCGATGATATGACCATCCTTCATGACAAGTATCACATCCGCCTCCTGAATCGTGGACAGACGGTGCGCTACAATAAAGCTTGTTCTGCCCTGCATCATGCGGCTAAATGCCCCTTGAATCTTGATTTCAGTACGGGTATCAATAGAGGAGGTTGCCTCATCGAGAATCAGCATTGGCGGCAGACACAACATAACTCGCGTAATACAAAGAAGCTGCTTTTGCCCCTGTGAAAGAGAGCCGCCATCCTGTCCGATATCGGTATCATAGCCCTTTGGCATTCGCTTGATAAAGCTGTGTGCATGAGCAGCCTTTGCCGCCTGAATCATCTCTTCCTCAGTGGCATCCGGACGTCCCATCATCAGATTTTCACGGATCGTACCGCTTTTAAGCCATGTTTCCTGAAGTACCATACCATAGTTTTCCCGCAAGCTCTTTCTTGTCACATTGCGAATGTTGTGACCGTCTACCTCGATTGTACCGGAATTGGTATCGTAAAAACGCATCAAAAGATTGATCAAAGTAGTCTTTCCGCATCCGGTCGGGCCAACGATTGCCACTCTCTGACCCGGCTTTACAGACAGATTCAGATCCTCAATCAGCTTCTGCTCTGGCACATAGGAGAAGTTTACATGGGAAAGCTCGACTGCACCCTTCACATTCGTTAACACCTCTGCATTATCCGCATCCGGCACCTCTGTCTCTTCGTAGATCAGGTCAAGCAGTCTGCCTGCGCATGCAAGTGCATTCTGCAGCTCGGTGACAACGCTTGAGATGGAGTTAAACGGCTTTGTATACTGGTTTGCATAATTCAAAAAGCTGTAGAGCTGACCGACATTGATTCCTCCTGCAATTGAGAAAAAGCTTCCGAATACCGCAACAGCCGCGTAGACAAGAGAGTTAACGAAACGTGTTGCCGGGTTTGTAATAGAGGAGAAGAAGGTCGCTCTTACGGAGCAGTCACGAAGACGCTCATTAATCTCGTTAAAGCGTTTCATAACCTTTTCTTCCTGACCAAATGCCTTCACTACCTTCTGGTTGTTGATCATCTCATCAACAAGTGTCGTCTGCTCGCCGCGCGTTTCAGACTGCTTCTTGAACAGGTGGAAGGTCTTTTTTGCGATAAAGCCTGCTACAAAGAAGGAAATCGGTGTCAAAACAACGACAGCGATGGTCATCGGAATGTTGATCGTCAACATGAAAATCAATGTGCCTGCAATCGTAAGGACACCGCTGAACAGCTGCGTAAAGCCCATCAGCAAACCATCGGCAAATTGATCCGCATCAGCAATGATACGGCTGACGATATCACCATACGGGTGGCTGTCGATATACTTTAATGGAAGCTTTTCGATCTTCTCGAATGCCTCCTGACGGATATCACGCACAACAGCATAGGTGATACGGTTGTTGCAGATATTCATAACCCACTGTGCCGCTGCTCCGATGAGAATCACAGCTGCACCCTTGAAAAGAATCGGCTTAATGCCATCAAAATCGACATTTCCTTTTGATAAAATCAGATTAATTGCATCTCCTGTCAAAATTGGAAGATACAGCGTACATGCAACGGTAACTGCTGCCAGAACAAGTGAGAACACAAGCACGGCACGATAGTGTCTGATATATTCCAATACCTTTCCAAGCGTTTCTTTTTGCTTGGTACGATCATACTTTTTCTTCGCTGCCATGATTACGCCTCCTTTCCTGTTTTCTTGCTGTTACCAGCAGTCTTTTTTGCATCATTTGCTTTTGCATCATTCATTTTTACTTCTGTCTTTTTATACTGGGAATCATAGATTTCCTGATATACACTGCAGCTCTTTAAAAGTTCATCATGTGTGCCAACGCCAACACTGTGTCCATCATCCAGTACCAAAATCTGATCGGCAAAACGAATCGAAGAAGTTCTCTGTGATACAATAAATACCGTAGGCGCATCCTTCATCTCACGAATGGCCTTTCTGAGTGCGGCATCTGTCGCGAAGTCAAGTGCAGACGCACTGTCGTCCAGAATCAAAATGCGCGGCTTTCTGACAAGCGCACGGGCAATCGTAAGACGCTGTCTCTGACCGCCGGATAGATTCTTTCCACCCTGCTCGATAAAGGCATCAAGTCCGCCTTCCTTATTCTGCACAACTTCAGTTGCCTGAGCGATAGCTATTGCTTCCATGATCTCCTCGTCAGTCGCATCCTCATTTCCCCATCTCATGTTCTCACGGATAGTTCCGGCAAACAAAACAGCCTTTTGCGGAACAACACCGATCTGGCTGCGAAGCGTATCAATGTCCTGTGCTTTTATAGGCTTTCCAAATATGCGAACAGTGCCTTCTGTTGCATCATAGAAACGAGGAATCAGATTGACAGTCGATGTCTTTCCGGAACCGGTTCCTCCAATGATACCAATGGTCTGACCTGCAGTTACATGAAGATCAATATCCGTTAAAGACGGCGCACCAGCACCTGCATAGGTTAAAGATACATGGTCAAAGTCAACAGCCGGTGCTGCACTCTTTATATTCTTTGCATGACCTGCCTTTGGCTGAGCAGCAATGCACTTCTCGCTTCCGTTTGCCATAGACGGCTCAACGTCAAGCACCTTCTGGATACGGTTTCCGCATGCAACTGCCTTGGTAATGTTGATGATCAGATCGGCTAACTTGATCAGTTCGACTAAGATCTGAGACATATAATTTACAAGTGCTACAACTGCACCCTGCGTCAGAATACCGCCCTCTACGCGCCATGCACCAGTCCATACCAGTACAAGGATTGCAGCATTTACGATCACGAAAGTGAGCGGGTTCATCAGCGCGGAAATCCTTCCGACAAACATCTGCAGCTTTGTAAACAGCTCATTTTCTGCCTTAAAATGACCGATCTCCTCTTCTTCCTTATTAAATGCACGGATGACACGCACACCGGTCAGGTTTTCTCTGGTGATTCCAAGTACACGGTCAAGCTGTGCCTGTACCTTCTTGTACAGCGGGATGCTCGAAAGCATAACACCGAATACAACAACGGACAGCAGCGGAATGGTGATTACAAAAATCAACGCTGCCTTAAAGTCAATCGTAAATGCCATGATCATGGAACCAAATACAATAAATGGGGAACGCATAAACAGACGAAGAACCAGATTCGTTCCTGTCTGAACCTGATTCACGTCACTTGTCATACGTGTGATCAGCGTAGAAGTACCGATCGTATCCAGCTCGGTATAGGAGAACGTCTGAATATGCTCCATCAATACCTGCTTAATCTTTGCCGCAAAGCCTGCTGCGGCTCTCGCGGAAAACCACTGCGCCGTGGTTGCCATTGCAAGACCAATCACTGCAAGCAGAAGCAATAACAGTCCCATGCGAAGACAGTACGCGCGATCCTCTGCTGCAATACCGTAGTCGATGATCCCCTTGATTACAAGCGGAACGAATAATTCAAATACAGCCTCCAGCATCTTAAAGATCGGGGCCAGACATGCTTCCTTGCGGTATGCCTTTAAATAAATCAATAGTTTCTTCATTTCTTTTTCCTGTTTCTCTTTTTTCTTTCTTTTTCAATGTGTTGTGTTACCCGGAAGGTTCGTGAAGGGTGCCTCAACGAAGTGACTTTGTCGAGGGGCCCAACTCTGCAGGCTCCTGTTACATTATCTATTATCATAGATTCCTTTGAAAGACCTGCTACAACGGTCCGTCTCGTAAAGCACATTCGTCTCAGCACCAGCCAAGAATCACTCTCCCTTGCGGAAGCGAAGCACCATATCATTCCACTTCACGCCGCCGTGAGTGGAGGCGGATACGCCCTGCCAGATAAAGCCATTCTTTTCATAGAGCGGGCGCAGATGATCTTTGCAGGTTAATACCACGCCGTCCTGGCCGCGCTTACGGCTCTCCTCGACATAGTGGCGCACCATCTGACCTGCGACACCCATTCTGCGGTACTGTGCAATGACATTCACACCAAATACGGTCTGCCATGAACCATTTTGCACGAACTTTGAAGTGTCATGATACAGTTCGTCCGGAAGCTCTGGCTTGTCAAAGGCTGCACCGTCGATAAAGCCAATCAGCTCACCGTCCTCGTTATAGGCACCATAGCACACAAACGCCGGACTTTCAAAACGCTCGATAAAATCTTTTTCTGCTGCTGCCTCTGCTGGAAGAAAACATGCCCGCTCGACTGCTGCGATCTCATGAACATGCTCTTTTGTCAGCTGCTTCATGGTGATGGACACATGCTTTCCGTGATCGCGGTAAACGGTATACTCGCGCTGCGCAAGGCCTTCGTTGTAGATCATTCCTGGGACTTCTTTGCGGCTTGTCTCCTCCGCCGGATTTCTTGTCTTTCCAGTTGTGTGATTTTCAAACGGCGGATAGACAGTAAGCGGCAGCGGATAGACATCCGTCTCTGTCTGGTAGCGATAACCATTTTCCGGAATCGGAAGCGTCGGATTTGCATAGAAGGAATCTCTCGGTGTTCCCGGTGCAGGAGCCTCAACGGTCGCCAGCTTAATGGAGATTTCCTCTGGAAGTGCTACATTTGTGATTGTTGTCATATGGTATGGCTGATCCGGCACATATTCCAGATTTGCCGGACGTTTGTACATACTCGTTACAAATGCGACTGCTTCGGTATCTTTCGCTGTCTGAAGCGAGAGCTGTTCAAAGGAAGCATCTGTTACATCATCAAGCACAATGGCATGACGTGTATCTTCCTTTTCAAAGCCTACTGTTAAGCCCTTTACGTCTAATCCTTTTACGTGGCGCGCATAGAAGCCATAGGCAGGCAAGATACCGAAAATACTTGGTTCCGGATAAGAACACGGCAGCTCCGGTACGTTGTACGGATCGTCTTTCCAGCTCTTGGTGTTCTCATCCCAATCAGCTCTTGGCAATAAGCCCTCGTTTTTTAAGAAAAACGTGTTGACCAGCCATGGAAGGCTCTGAATGGATGGCTTTGTCTGGTACTGTGTATACTCCCAGTTTGTATTTAACTGGCGCTGTTCAACGGCATGCTCCATCGTCAGACCGCCGCGATATGTGACAGAGATATCCTCCAGCTGCACATTTTCAATATTGCTTCCGTCAAGACCAGCCAGAAGAATCGGATAGCGCGGATCTACGCTCTCTGCAGTGACTCGTGCGATGCGAATATTCTTCACTTTTGCAAGCGGCCGTGAGCATCCGTTTGCTCTTGCAGCTGCCTCTGGTGCGGTAAGTGCCTTTGACTTATCGATTACGTAACCCTCACCTGCCTGATAGACTTTTCCGTATACCACATCATCTTCTTTGGCAAGGTTTGCCTGATTGATCGTAACCGGATTTTCTTCATCCACAACGTTAAAGAAGGAACGGCCATCTACACTGACGAGTTTTGTCTTGTTATAGGACGGCGTATAACGAACCGCCGGAATTACCGGATAATGTTCGTTGTCCGGAATGACAAAACCTCGATTGTCCAGACGTACATTTGGTGCCTTCGCCTGAACTTCTTCACCAGGCTGCATACCCGTTACCGGGAAACGGCAGCGATCACCGACACGAATAAAAATCGGAGAGCTGCTGATATATTTCATATGGCTGTCCTCGAAGATGATATCCGTCAGATCACTTCCATCGACTGCCTCAAGAGCAAATCCTCTTGAATGCTCGAAGTCCACGCGGCGCACCGTTACCTGATGATAGCCGCAAGAAGACTCGGTTCCCAGCTTTACGCGTCCTGTCGGGCCGCAGCGATCCTCTGCTACCAGCTTTTCGTTCGTATAAGTCTTTGCGTAGACACTCCCTGCATCATAACCGGACACCTTGCAATCCTCGATCAGCACATTTTCAAGCGGCATAAAAATACCTGCGCCATAAGAACTTTTCATGACAAGTCCATCATCTGTAAGAGAGTTGAACACGCTGTTTCGCACGGTTACGTCCTTGCAGCAGTCTACATCAAACGCATCACGGTTCGTGTCAATTAAAATGCCATCGACATACATATTTTCCACGCCCTCTGCAATGATTGCAAAGTGGCCGCCGATAACAAGTGAAAAATCCGTCAGCACTACGTTTTTACAACGCACGAGCGCGATTGCCTTATTGCCAAACCACTCACCGTTGTGGCCCTTTTCATTTCGATTTTTGGGTTCAGACGGATCGCCGCCGAGCAATACATACTCACGACACTGCTCCTTTTCATTCCAGCTGCTTCCGTCAATCAGACCGTCACCGGAAATCATAATATCACATAAATCGGCTCCGTAAAACAGGCTGTTTGCAAAATAGCTGTGACCGTGATCCTGTAAGCCGACAAAACGGTTTACCTCCGGTTCAAGGTAATTGCCGCCCTCACCGTCCTGATTAACATAAGAATGTTTAATGTCGGTTCTTGCCGCACGAATAACAGCTCCCTCTTCAAAATGAAGGTGTACATGGCTCGCCAGTTCAATCGTGTAGGTGCGATATTCACCCTTGCCAATGACAACGGTTGCGCCGCCCTGCTTAGATGCCGCCTGAATCGCCTGATTGATTGCCTTTGTATTCTCTACGGCACTTTTTTTTGGTGATGCGCCGAAATCCGCCGCATACAGAACGGTTTCATATGCAAAATCTTCAGGGCGAACCGTCGCGCCGGTTGCTTCCTTAATTTGTTCCATTTCTTTCCTCCGCCTCATGTTTGTTGCTTTTATTTTCACTTGTCGCTTTTGCTTTCGCTTGTCGCTTTTGTTTTCGTTTCTTATTTTTGTTCTCTTACTTTGGAGTTCTTACTCTTTGTTTCTTGCTTTTTATTTCTTCATTTTTGTTTCTTACTTTTTCATCTTGCGGCTTTCTTTTTTCCATGCAGCAAAAAATGCAATGCTTCCTATTACCACCAAAAACAGGATGAGTGCCGCGCAGTGCATGAAAAATTCATCCGGCAGCACGAGAATAATGGGATCGGTATAGGGGTCAAACAGCCAGTAATCATTTTGAAATACCATCTTGTGGAAAGTAATAAATACCCGTTCCCAGTTGATCGCAATCAGCACGCCAAGCGCCGCCGGTATGCCAATGCTAAAGATTCCTGCTGCTTTAAACATGCTTCCAATATGCTTTTTCTTTGCCAATACGATGAGTACAATTGCGATCGGCAGCAAAAGAAAAGCACCATACTCAAATATGCCGAAGACGTTCTTAACTTCCGCAAAATGAATCCGTCCAGACTCGGACATGGCAAAATCCGGAAAGTTCAGCAAGCCTGTGTGCCAGATGTTATTGTAATCGATCAGCACATTATAATTTTTCCAAATTACATCATCCGCATAACCACTTGCATCGGAAATATGAAGAAGCTTCATATCCAGATAGTAAAGCGGACGAAAATTCAGTGTGATCGTAACACTTACGCATACCAGACACAGAAAGAAAACAAAACCACCTAGCCCTGCAAGAAGTAGATTCGCCGGTGTTGACCGCTTACTCATGCAAAAGCCTCTGGGCGATCTCCTGTCCTGTTGTGGTTGCCGCCAGACCGCCCTTTCCTGTCTCGCGAATCGCGTCCGGCAGACTGACTCCGACGCTTCGCATCGCGTCAAACACCTCGTCCGGCGGAATGACACTTCTCACACCAGCGAGAGCCATATCTGCTGCTGAAAGCGCATTGACAGCTCCGACAACGTTTCGCTTTACGCATGGCACTTCAACCAGTCCGGCCACCGGATCACATGCCAATCCCAGAAGATTTTTCATTGCCATCGCTGCCGCATGGATGATTGCCTCAGTGCCGCCGCCTGCTAAATATGCTGCTCCTGCCGCAGCCATAGCACTTGCGGAACCGATCTCTGCCTGACAGCCGCCTGCCGCTCCTGCCAGAAATGCACGGCTTGCAATCACGCCGCCCACACCAGATGCGATATACATCGCCTCAAGCATATGCTCATCGTCGATATCTCGCTGCTCCTGCATTGTCAAAAATACAGCCGGAACTACGCCGCAAGCACCTGCTGTCGGCGCTGCCACGATACGCTTCATACAGGCATTTGATTCGCCCATCTTAAGTGCCTTTTCAATCGCCGATGCAATTACCGGACCGCAGATTGTTTTTCCTGTGGCAACAGCATCGTGAAACAGCTGACCATTGCCGCCTGCCATGCCGCTTCGTGATTTTTGTTTTGCATCATAAGCCGCATCGGCCTCCTTCATCGCCTGATACATCGCCATCAATTCCTTTTTGGACTGCTCAGGGCTTACCATACGCTCCTTGCAGTCATCTTCGAGAATCACCTGCCAAAATGGTATATTCTTGCTCTGTGATATCCGTGCGATTTCTTCTAATGATTTATACATATACCAATCCTTTCGCTTTGCACAAATTTTCTCAACTCTTGCACATGTCTTTTTTATATGCAGCCCTTGTACATTGCTTCTCTTGTCTGTATGCTTTCGTGTTCAATCACGCACCTGGCTGTGTCTGGCTCAAATATGTCACTTTTACGATGCCCTCCTGTCTGGACAGCCATTTAATGGACTCTGCCGGCACCTCCTGGTCGCATTCAATAACCATTACAGCCTGACCGCCTCTACTCTCGCGAAACAGCTGGAGCGTGGCAATGTTTACTCCCTTATGACCAAGCATCGCCGTAACCTCCATTACATGACCCGGCTGATCGAGGTTTCGCACAATGAGCGTCGCATAATCGCCCTCAAAGTTCGCCGGAAGTCCATCAATCTCACAGACACGGATGCGCCCACCGCCAATTGACGCTGCTACAACCTCCAACATACTTCCGTTCACTCCGGTCAGATTCAGTTTGACCGTATTCGGATGTGCATCAACCAATTCCACATGATCAAAGGAAAAGACCATCCCGGCCTTCTTTGCCAATTCAAAGCTCTCCGGGATTTTCGCATCATCAACTGCCAATCCTAAAAGTCCAGCCACAATCGCACGGTCTGTACCATGACCGCTTCCTGTCGCCCAGAAGGATCCGTGCAAATGGATTTGCGCCTCACGCACCGGCTCACCAAGGAGTTTTCCTGCTACCAGTCCGATACGGACAGCACCTGCCGTATGTGAACTTGATGGACCGACCATCACTGGTCCGATAATATCGAGTATATTCATGCGTCCTCCTTCAATAAGAAAGGCCACTCTGCCTCAATTCAGAATGGCCTGTTATTCTCAGCATTAGCCAAAAATACCTTTTTTATAAAACGGTTTGATGTTATCTACAATTTTCAGTGCTGACGGGTCTGCTCTGCGGCACTCAATTTCCTTTCCATCGAGATAATCCTTTGCGGCAAGCTTTAACTGCTCAAGCACAGTATCGGAGTTGCTGGTGGTCTCTGCTACTAACAGATAGCCTTCCTTGCTGCCCTGTACGCGCTGTGCCAGCCACATACGCTTTACCTGTCTGGTCGCCTTTGCAGTTCTCTTCAAAACACCGATCAGCATATCCGGCTCATTTACCAGATCGCCATACGTTACTTCGCCCTGCGGCTCATCAGATGCAGCACTTTCGGTCTTTGGCTTTGCCTCGGTCGGCATTACAGTCTTCGGCACACTCGGTACTGGTGTCGGCGTTGGCGTACCTTCGGACTCTTCACCATTTTCTGCTGCCTCGGCAGCCTTTGCCTTTGCTTCCTCTTTCTTTGTCCGAATCTTCTCAATCAGATCCATCACATGTGCATTGATGGTGAGTCCTGTACCATTGCGGTTAATTACGATTTCTGCGTTATTCGCCTTTGCCATCTTCTCAGCTGCCGCATATGTCAGGATAGAAATTCCCATCGACTGCGGCTTATATACTCTCATAAACTCTGTGATATCCGTAAACAGCGGCAGTGCCTTCTGGTCGGAATCCTTCTTTCCCATGAAAACGATCGCAGGACGTGCACCCTCCGGAATCTCCTCTCCTGCATGGAAAGTCTTTCCATCCTTCTCCATAACAGTCGGTGCCATAAACTTTGCATCACAAACCTCAAAGAATACATTATTTGCCAAAATCGTGTAAACCTTTAACTTTTCCTTGTCTTCCTTAAATACAGATGCATCCGGATTTTGTGCCATAAACTGTGCATGCTGAATCAAAGCCGCCTGCATCCTTCCGTTACACAAATCTTGCTTTTTCTCATCCTTCTTCTGATCCATCTCTGGCATCACATCAGAGCGCTTTACGATCATCGGGTGACTCATGTTGTCAATGATTGCCTGCTCAATGCCCCAATAATACAGTTGAGCAAAAAATGGAACGATTACCTGAGTCGGGAGCTTCTGATAGATCAGATGCAGTCCACGATCCTCCTCAAGCTTCTTCAGTGCTTTCATCAGATTCTCCTCTGTCGAAAACAGCCATACGTTCCTGCCCGGATCCAGATACGGGTACTTCGGTTTCTCTGTAAATGCGACATAAAGAGTCTCCGCCTTCTTGATCGCATCGACAATACCCCAGTAAAGGATCTGCTGCTTAATTGGGAAATGGATTGCCTTGTATCTCTCATCCTTCTTTGCAATCTCAGTGTTAAAGTAAACATAAGTAAGCTCGTCCAGACTAAGATTTGCAATCTCGTCATCCGGCATCTCCTGTGATACGACAAACTTTCTAATCAGTTCACTCTGGCGTTCTTTTTCTATCATGGCTGTGCTACCTCTCATTCTGCCTGCTGTTTTGCATGCAGTTACTGCACGCGTTTTCACATACAGCACTCCATGCCTGTTTTCATTGGCATAACTGTAGATTATTGTAACAGGAAATGCAGAAAACTGCAAGTCTTATTAGCGGTTTTATTAAGTTTTATCAACTACAAATGTTGAATTTGCAACGTATTCACAATATCTGCTGTCTGCTTCTTTGGAGTCGTCTCCGTCGTCGAAATTTTTTGAAAAATTTTGAAAATTCTTGTTGACAAACAGAAAAGTACGTGCTATTATATTCCTTGCATTGAGGCAAGCGTCACGATGTCAGGTTGTGAATAGCAAGCGGGCGTGGCGGAATTGGCAGACGCGCTAGATTTAGGTTCTAGTGTCAATGACGTGCAGGTTCAAGTCCTGTCGCCCGCACTGTTATTTCTTTCAATGCAAAACAATTTTATATGCAGTTGTGGCGGAATTGGCATACGCGCATGATTCAGGTTCATGTCCATGTACTTGGGTAGGGGTTCAAGTCCCCTCAACTGCATTCCTTGGCAGGGGCGAGAGGATTGCTTTTCGAAAGAAAAGTAGTCCTTTTTTCTATATCTATGTCATCTAAGTCACAAAGGGGCAGGAAATGAGCTGCCCCCAGTGGTTTCACCTTCATTACTCATACTATTCCGTCATCACTCTGCACTTTTTCAGCCAGAAAACAATTCCATATTTTAAAATGGTATCAATTCCCTCCTTCTGCAAAGTCTGTTCATAATGTTTTTCCTTGATCTGATTTAATGCCTCACGGCAGTTACTATCAAGTGATTTTTCATCTTTACTATATTTTAATTCAATCACAATTCCCATTCTATTATCGCAGTCTCCCATACGAATCAAAATATCACTAAATCCATTTCCCGACTCTTCGTTGGATGAAACACGCCATTCATTTTTATAACCTAAAATTCCAATTAGGATTCCATGATAAAAGTTTTCTCTGACAGATTTTACAAACGTATCTCTAACACTGATAGTCGTTGACAAATATTCAGTCAAAAGCTGCTCAACCATCTCTGCATCTGCATCAACAAGAGCATCACAAAACTTTTTGAACAGCACACCATCCTTTGAGACTTCTTCACGAAACAGTGTCAGCACACGCTCAATTATGATTGTTCGAATTTCTCTGTTCGGAATTGCCAGACGATATCGCCCATCGCTTTCCCGGCCACGCTGTGTTAAATAACCAGTCATAAAAAGAGTACTCCACAAATTATCCATACTCGAGTACAATTCCTTATACGTAATCATCTCATCTACTTTTTTAATGACAATTTCCCCGTTCACTAGCCACTCTAATTCTGTTTTTGTCAGCATTCCCGGATTGTTTATACTATCTACAAAACGCTTAATAATACCATTTCCGCTCGTATTCATCCAATAGTTTTTCGGCTGAGCATTCGGATCTTCCATATGATCACAGCAATAATTTACAACATCCCACGGGCAATACACATCTGCATTTCCAAAACGATAACCATCATACCACTCCTGTACCTCGTCACGTTTCGCCTCTAATCCATAATACTGAAGCATAGTCTCCACTTCTGCATGTGTAAAGCCAAAGGTCTCATCGTATTTCTTATCCGTGATAGAATAAATTTTAAAATTATTCAATCCAGTAAAAATACTTTCTTTTGCGATACGCAAACACCCTGTCAATACAGCAAATGCCAGACTATCATTTGTTTTCAAAACATTTCCAAACAAGTTGCGGATTAATAGGACCATTTCATCATAATAACCAATTTCATGCGCTTTCGCCAATGGAACATCATATTCATCAATCAGCACAACTACCTTTTTTGAGAAATGCGCCTCCAATAATTCTGTAAGTTCCTGAAGGCTGCTCGTGATCGTATCTTCTTCCATCTGTCGACTCAAAAGCTGTGTTAATAATTCCTTATCAAAAGAGTCCAGATTTTCGCTTTCCAGAAGAAAGCGATGACGTCTGGCTTCCTTATTGATTATTTTTACAATCTGTGCTTTTGCTTTCGGATAGGAGTCTGCATCCACACCTTTTAAACTAATTGCAATCACCGGATACTTTCCCATGTACATTTCACACATCTGCTGATTCTCTGAAATATACAATCCCTTGAAGAGTTCTGGATCTGTCCCAATCTCAAAAAAGCTTTTCAGCATACTAATATTAAGGGATTTTCCAAAGCGACGAGGACGAGTAAATAATGTAACCTCACTTCCAACTTCAATTACTTGCTCAATCAACATTGTTTTATCCACATAATAATACTTATCTGTACGAATCTTCTCAAAACTATCAATTCCAACTGGAAGCTTCAATTGCATATCCATGCGTTATCTCCTTTCAACATATACCACAGAGGTCCGGGAAAATGTCTTTTTACCGGACCTGTTGGCTCACCAATCTCAATTTTTCTACATATATTATACCATTTTTTGCTATCAACTCAAGGCTTGTAATTACAGCGACAGCTCTGACGAGTAAACTTCTCGTTTTTTCTTTTACTGAATTTCCACCAAGCGGTCAAAACGTTTGTTCTATCTTTTTTTCTTTTAAGGCACAGACTTTCCTCATGTTACTTTTCTGTTCCTATTCTGATTGTCA
>CAVJTU010000045.1:0-24997 GCA_963652495.1 uncultured Oscillospiraceae bacterium | reverse complement strand
TGCTGTTTTCGTAGAATCAGGAAGCTCCCGCTTCTATAAGCGGGGGTACGTTCACAGAGCTTTATATTATTCGTGCCTTTTTATCTGATTCCAATCTGCACATTCGTCTTGTGTTAATGGATATGGAAGAGTATCGTCTGTTAAACGGTTGGAGTAGAGATAAAAAGCGTGGTTCAAAGCGTTATGACCGCTTGCCGCTTCGCCTTGAGGATGAAGTGATTCTGGATAGCATGCGAGATTATCTTCAATTATTGCCAATGGAATTAGAGGAGAACTTCACAAGTGCAGATTTTGCAAAAATCGTAAAAATTCCGAGAAGTTTGGCAGGAACGACATTACTTGTTCTGTGGCAGCTAGGTTTGGTAGAACGAACCGGAAAAATAGGAAATAGCTATCTATACAAGATAAGTATGTAGTTTTAAAAACTATATTTCGCTTTATTGTTGACACAACATGAAAATAGTGATACCATGATGCAAAAGAGACAAAGCCAATCAGGGCAAAAGAAACAGAAAGGTTTAAGTTTTATGTCAGATTATTGCATTATCAGCGATAGCTCCTGCGACCTTCCACAGGAGATCACTGCAAAAGAAAATATTACGGTAGTACCGTTTTATGTATCATTTGATGAGAAAACCTACATGAAAGAGGGTGTAGACATCAGCATCCGCGACTTTTATCAGAGAATGGTGGACAACAAAAATGTCTTTCCAAAGTCCTCGCTGCCGTCTGTACATGATTATATCGACACATTCGAGCCAATCATCAAGCAGGGAAAGAGCATCATATGCATTTGCATTACCTCAAAGTTTAGCGGTTCCGTTCAGTCTGCAAATAATGCAAAGCACATTCTTCTTGAGACTTATCCGGAGGCTAGAATTGAAGTCATTGACTCCATGGTAGATACCGTTTTGCAGGGACTTTTTGTATTGGAGGCAGCCAAAATGTGCAATGGCGGTGTGCCAATGGAAGCTTGCGTGAAGGAACTTCTTTCCATGCGTGACAGCGGACGAATCTTCTTCACTATCGGAAGTATCGACTATCTAAAGCATGGCGGACGTATCGGAAAGCTTTCCGGTCTGGCTGCATCCGTGCTTGGTATTAAGCCGCTGATCACCTTAAAGGATGGCGAGATTCACAGCTCTGGCATCAGCAGAAGCAGAAAAGCATCTCTCGTTAAGGTAATTGAGCTGTTAAAGCAATACATTAAGGAAGAAAACATTGATATGAAAAGGTGGCAGCTCTGCGTTGGATTTGGTTATGATTATGATGAGGCAGTCGCATTCCAAAAGCTGGCAGTTGCGTCACTTGACGGGCTAATTACCGAAAAGGATTGCCCGATTTTCCAGATTGGTGCTACGATTGCAGTGCATACCGGACCATATCCGCTTGGTTTTGGAATCATTAAAAAGCAGACACTGTGTTAAATCTGTGGTGGATTCTAGGTCAGTCAAAGCGAATGTTCGCAATCCGCTTCGCTACTTACTCATAACCGAATATCTGCTTTGCAGCTTATCAGGACTTGCTTGATTCGGTTAAATGACCGGGGAGTTTTGTGCCGGATTTTGAAAGATAGACCCCAGGCTATGGCGATTACCATGGCTTGGGGTTTTTGATGTCATATGGATAATGAATGCCGGAAAAAAATTGTTCTGACATATGAAGAGTCTCGGCAAGTGCGCAAGCCTTGTCAGCCAGACATACAAGCCATGCCTCGCGGTATGCGGGTGGTATCGGAGTCAGCGGAAACATATGGCGCAGAATAATATTCTGTGTGCGAGGACTTAAATTCCAGTCTGCGGTGGCATTAATCAGCGCACGCTTCGGATGAGTAAAACCATGCAGGCGATGGCTTGGATCCTTCTCGTGCCAGTCATAGAGAAAATAGTCGTGTAAAAACGCACCCATCAATAAGCTTTGCCTGGAAACAGACAGATGAAGCCGATATGAAAACCACAGACTTACATAGGCGACGGCAACACAATGGCTGTAGACACTTGTGTCGCCGTGCTGGATAAATTGTTTTGTTTTAGCAAAGCGTCCGGAATGAACCATATACTTAAAAAAATCATTAAAATAGCGGTCGCTGATTTGCTGGCTGTGAATACTGCTCATGTGTTTGTCCTTTCTGATATTTGTTCGCTGTCGCTATTATAACGAAGTCAAAGAAAAAAAGCAACTGGTAATACTATGATATTCCATTGAAAAGAAAAAATTGCTATGCTATACTTTTAGCAAATACGGCAGCGGCAGTGAATCAAAAGCAGTTACGCGTTGCTGCAAAAATCAAACGATATGGAGGATGGAAATGAAAAAGTATTGTTTTGGAATTGATGTGGGTGGAACCACAGTAAAGCTTGGCCTTTTTACAACAGAGGGAGAACTTCTTGACAAGTGGGAAATCCCAACAAGAAAAGAAGAGGGCGGCACATACATTCTGGGTGACGTAGCAGCTTCTGTAGAGGGTAAGTTATCTGAGAAAAATATCGCAAAGGAAGATGTTGCCGGAGCAGGCATCGGCGTTCCGGGACCGACCATGAATAATGGCTACGTATCAGTCTGCGTGAATTTAGGCTGGAAGGACAAAAACCCGGCAGAGGAGCTGTCCTCGCTGTTATCCATCCCGGTAAAGGCCGGAAACGACGCAAATGTTGCCGCACTTGGCGAGATGTGGAAGGGCGGCGGTGAAGGCTACTCGGATGTTGTCCTCCTGACACTCGGAACTGGTGTTGGCGGCGGCATTATCATGAATGGTCAGATTGCACCGAGCCACAGAGGACTTGGCGGCGAGTTAGGCCATATTACTGTAAATCCGGATGAAGAAGATTTATGTAACTGCGGAAACCATGGATGTCTGGAGCAATATGCATCTGCCACAGGTGTTGTTCGTATCACAAAGAAGCTTCTTGGTGCAAGCGATGAAGCATCAAGTCTTCGTGCACTTGAGACAGTCACTGCAAAGGATATATTTGATGCTGCAAAGGAAGGCGATGGAATTGCACTTCAGGCAGTAGAGACGCTTGGAAAGTACCTTGGACTTGTTGTCTCCACCGCGGCACTGACGGTTGATCCGGATGTATTTGTTATTGGCGGCGGCGTATCAAAGGCAGGTCAGATCCTGATTGATGTGATCACAAAGTATTATCACAAGTTCGCCACTATCGCCGGAGACAATAAGGTGCCGGTCGTTTTGGCAAAGCTTGGAAATGACGCAGGCATCTACGGCGCTGCAAAGATGGTATTAAAATAAATCCATGAAATGACAAGCAGAATGAGAAAAACAAAAAGCGTGAAGCCATGGGAGATCCCCGTGGCTTCCCTTAAAGTGAAAAGTGAAAGAAAAAGAGAAGATCAGAAACATGAATAAGAGAGAGAACAAATGGAAAAAATTTGCGCATTACTATAAGCCATACATGGGAAGTTTCCTTGCGGATATGTTTTTTGCCATTATGGGTGCGGCAGTAACGTTAATCATTCCGATGGTGGTGCGATACATTACAAGCACTGTAATCTATAAGGAATCCAATAAGGCTTTAAAAGAGATTGCCGTGTTAGCCATTGTCATGCTTGGTCTGGTTGCAGTCGAGTTTATCTGCAACTACTTCATTGCAACGGTTGGTCACAACATGGGTGCCAAGATGGAAACTGATATGCGAACGGAGATCTTTGACCACTACCAGAAGCTGTCCTTTAGTTTCTTTGATAACCAGAAGGTTGGACAGCTGATGTCGAGAGTCACAAATGATTTGTTTGATATCAGTGAGCTTTTCCATCATGGTCCGGAGGATGTGGTGATATCTATCATCAAGTTTGTCGGCACTATGATTATTTTGATGAATATCCATACAGGTCTTGCATTGTGCGCAGCAGCGGTTCTTCCGTTTATGCTTGCTTTTGCCTATATCTACAATGGAAAGTTAAAGCGTGCCTTCAAGCGAAATCGTGACCGCATCGCTGATATCAACGCACAGATCGAGGATAGTCTTTCAGGTGTGCGTGTTGTCAAGAGTTTCGGAAACGAAGAGGCTGAGATGGACAAGTTTCAGGATGGAAACCACGCATTTTTGGAGAGCAAGAAAGCATCCTATAAGATCATGGGTATTTATAATTCCGGTATGGGTGTGTTTACCACACTTGTGACCATAGTGGTTGTCTCGGCAGGAGCCGTATTCTTGACAAAGAAGACACTTGAAGTGTCCGACCTCGTTACCTTTATGCTCTATATCAACAACTTTACCGACCCGATCAAGCGTCTTGTAAGTTTTACCGAGCAGTTCCAGAATGGTGCTTCCGGCTATGAACGTTTCCTTGAGATCATGAATGTCGAGCCGGATATCGTGGATGATAAGCATGCAGTGGATGCTGGTATTTTACAGGGAAATATTGCTTTTAAAGATGTTGGGTTCCATTATGTGGATACCGATACGAATGTATTGTCACACCTCACACTCGACATCAAAGCAGGTGAGTATGTCGCTCTTGTCGGTTCCTCAGGTGCCGGAAAGACTACCATGTGCAGTTTGATTCCTCGTTTTTATGATGTCAGTGCCGGTGAAATTGATATTGACGGAATGGATATTCGCAAGATGACACAGAAAAGTCTTCGCCGCAACATCGGCATCGTACAGCAGGATGTCTATCTGTTTGCCGGGACGGTAAAGGATAACATTCGTTATGGAAAGCCGGATGCGACCGATGAAGAAATCATCGCCGCTGCAAAAAATGCCAATGCACACGAATTTATCATGCAGCTGCCTGATGGTTATGATACCGATATCGGACAACGCGGTGTCAAACTTTCCGGCGGACAAAAGCAGCGATTATCACTTGCTCGCGTATTTTTAAAAAATCCGCCGATCTTAATCTTTGATGAGGCCACATCCGCACTCGACAACGAGAGCGAGAAAATCGTGCAGGATTCCCTTGAGCATCTGGCGAAGAACCGTACAACACTTGTCATCGCACATCGCCTCTCTACGATTCGGAATGCAAAGCGCATTCTCGTATTGACTGAAAATGGCATCGCAGAAGAAGGTACACATGAGGAACTCATGGCGAAGAACGGAGTCTATGCGAACTTCTATCACATACAGGGAGTGACTGCATAATGCAGTTCACGAATCGTAACTGAAATTAGAAGAGGAACGAGCCGCTTTTGTAATCCAGCCTCGTGAACTGCAATAAAATTCACTGGATTTTTTTACAAAAGTGTGATAGACTTTAGACAGTTCTTGCAGGGATTAAGATGCCTGCAAAGGAAAGGTGGTACACGATGAGTCAGAAAAAGGTGGATAAGTATAAAAATTATAAGAAAAACCGCCGTGAGAATATCAAGAAGGAAAAGCGCAAGGAGCGCATGACCATGGCAGCCATGTGGGGTGCAGTTGTTGTATTTATCGCATGTGTAGGCGGCGCAATGGGCGTTTCGATCTACAACAACTATCAGGCAAAGCAGGCCGCACTTCCGACTTATGGCTCCACGAGTTTTATTCTTTCTGACATGGTTGGTATTCAGAAAGAGGATACAGAAACCGAAACTGAGAGCGAGACCGAAGAAGATTCCTCAGAGGAGTCTTTCGAGTCTGAATCATCCTCTGAGGAGAAGGACGAGACTGAAGTGTCAGCTTCAGAAGAATCTTCTGAGTCGGAAACACTCACACAGACAGAAAACGAAGAGACAGAGTCCGAGAGTGTACAAAATTAATCACAAAAATGGGCTTTGCATAGATTGTGCAGAGCCTTTTTTCGTGCTATGCAGCATCGCATGGAACATGTGGTTTTGAAAATGCTTTGTAAATGAAGAATGTGTGAACAAAAAGGAAAATATAGAGGAACCTTTTATTGTGAAAAAGAGGGAATTGGGAAAAATATACAAAAAGAAAACCGGACAAAGAGGAGGCCCCGGTATCTTGAGGGAGATAACCGGGGCGATTATGAAAAACACTATATGCAAAATGGATAAAGAAAAGAAGAAAATTCCTTTTTCTTTATGTATAAAGTATAAAAATCATATATGTCCTTAATATGAATATGCTGTAAATAAATTGTGAACAATGGAGGCGAAATGATGGAAGAAAAAGAGGAAATGGCAAAAGTTTTTGTAGTAGGTCACAGAAATCCGGATACTGACTCGATCTGCTCGGCAATTTCCTATGCAAATTTGAAAAATGCTGCAGGAGATGGCAAGGAATATGTTGCATGCCGTGCCGGACGTGTCAATGAGGAGACAAAGTATGTACTCGATTATTTTGGGATGGCAGAGCCGGAACTGGTGGAGGATGTGCGCACGCAGGTAAGAGACATTGATTTTCGGCGAACGCCTGGTGTTCAGCGAAATATTTCTTTAAAGACAGCATGGCGCATCATGAAGGATGAGCATGTTGTCACTGTACCGGTTGTAAACCGAAAGCGCCTTGAGGGTGTGTTGACCGTCAGCGATATCACGGATTCTTTTATGGAAGCATACGACAACGAGATTTTGTCCACTGCACACACACGATACAGCAATATTGTAGATACACTTGAGGGTACGCTTTTAATTGGAGATGAAAAAGCCTACTATACAAAAGGAAAGGTACTGGTTGCTGCAGCAAACCCAGACCTGATGGAGAGCTATATCAGCAAGCATGATCTTGTGATTTTGGGAAACCGTTATGAATCTCAGCTGTGCGCCATTGAGATGGAGGCTGACTGTATCGTAGTGTGCGAGGGCGCTCCGGTTTCTTTGACGATTCGCAAGCTTGCACAAGAGCGCGGCTGCACTGTCATCAGCACGCCGTTTGATACCTTTACTGCAGCTCGTTTCATTAACCAGAGTATGCCAATCAGCTATTTTATGAAGCGCGATCATTTGATCACCTTTGAGGAAGATGAGTTTATTGATGATATCCGTGATACGATGGCTTCTGTGCGCCATCGCGATTTTCCTATTATCAGCAGCCAGGGGCAGTATCTGGGCACAATTTCACGCAGAAACTTGCTCGGCGCGAAGAAAAAGCAGGTTATTCTTGTTGATCATAACGAAAGCGGACAGGCCGTGCGCGGTATTCAGGATGCGCAGATTCTCGAAATTATTGATCACCACCGTTTGGGTACCATCGAGACTATGGCACCTGTTTATTTTAGAAATCAGCCGCTTGGCTGTACGGCAACTATCATCTACCAGATGTATCAGGAACAGGGTATTACGATTACAAGAGAGATCGCCGGACTTTTATGTGGTGCGATCATCTCCGATACGCTCTTATTCCGTTCTCCGACCTGTACCGCAGTCGACCGTATGGTAGCAGAGAAGCTTGGCATGATCGCAAAGATTGATCTGGAAAGCTTTGCAAAGGAAATGTTTGCCGCAGGCAGCAACTTAAAGAACAAGACCGAGGAGCAGATTTTCTTTCAGGATTACAAGCGTTTCACGATGGAATCTCTGGAAGTTGGTGTAGCACAGATTAGTTCTATGAACCCGGACGAATTGTCCGAACTGTGTAATCGTATGCCGGCTTATCTGGAAAAGGCAATCGAGCAGCAGCATGTTGACATGATCTTCATGATGCTTACCAGCATTATGGACGAAAGTACGACGCTTCTTTGCTATGGAAAGAATTGTGATAAGATTGCACAATATGCATTTTCAAAGGAACTTGTTGACGGAAAGATTGAACTGGCAGGTGTAGTATCCAGAAAGAAGCAGCTTGTTCCGGCATTGATGACCGGCATTCAGATGATGATGCAGTAATCGGGATTGACTCCAGAGTTGCATACAAATGATGTTGGGGTCAAAAGGCATTTTGCAAGCAAGCTTGCATCGGCTTTCTGACCTTTTGACCCTAGTATCATACAAATGCAGAATTGAGATGCAGCTTAGAATCGAAAATCAAAAACGAAGAGTCAAAAATAATAAAAATAACAATGAAATCTCCGCACCTATGCGGAATTTGATAGAAAGTGAGAAAATAAGAATAATGAGCAAACAAATTTGGAAACCAGGTAATATGCTGTATCCGGTGCCGGCTGTTCTTGTCAGCACGGCAGACAGTACAGGAAAAGATAATTTAATTACAATCGCGTGGACTGGAACCGTGTGTTCCGATCCGGCAATGACCTATATTTCCGTGAGAAAGGAGCGCTACTCGCATCACATGTTACAGGAGAGCGGCGAATTTGTCATCAATCTGGTGTCAGAGGACATCTGTCGGGCAGCAGATTTTTGCGGCGTGCGTTCTGGTCGCGATTTGGACAAGTTTGATGCGACTGGACTGACAAGAGAGGTGGCATCCACCTTAAAAGTCCCAATGGTAAAGGAAAGCCCGGTCAACATCGAATGTAAGGTAACACAGGTGCTTGAGCTTGGCAGCCATGATATGTTTTTAGCAAAGGTCACAGCTGTACAGGTAGATGAGTCGTTGCTTGACGAGAAGGGAAAGCTGGACTTGAATCGCGCAAAGCTTGTGGCATATTCCCACGGAGAGTACCAGACCTTTACGAACATTCTGGGTACCTTTGGCTACAGTGTAAAGAAGAAAAACTCAAAATCACGCTGATTGTTATAGCAGAAGTTTGATGTTAATTGACACCAGTCAGCAAGAAGCCCCCGCCCCAGACGAAGCATCGTTCATTGAAAATGCTTCGTCTGAGGCGGGGGCATATCGTTTCTTAGATTTTCCTAATCTTATCGACTGGTATTAAAACTCAGGTCCAATCAGACCGTAGGTGCCATCCTTTCTTTTGTAAACAACATTTACGCGATCCTCATCGCAGTTGTAGAATACAAAGAAGTCGTGTCCTAAAAGTTCCATCTGCAGGCAAGCTTCCTCCGGATTCATCGGCTTCATCGGGAAACGCTTCTCACGCGCAATCTTGATGCCCTCAGCCTCCTCAGGAAGGCTCTCCTCCTCATCAATGAAAGCATTTGAAAAGTTGCCGCCGTTCTGCTCCTTAGCGATCAGCCTTGTCTTATAACGTCTAAGCTGACGTTCAATAATCTCTTCCACTAAATCGATCGAAACATACATATCCGAACTTGCCTGCTCTGCACGAATCAGGCTTCCTTTAACAGGGATCGTAACCTCGATTTTCTGACGATCCTTCTGAACGCTCAATGTAACATGAATTTCTGCATCAGGTGTAAAATAGCGCTCCAGTTTTCCGATCTTTTCATAAATTGCTGATTTCAGGCCCTCAGTGACCTCGATATTTCTTCCTGTAATGATATACTTCATACAATCAGCTCCTTCCGATAGAATCATAGAAATAAATAAAAGATACTTTTATCTATTTACCAAGAGCATACCACAAAAAGTTGGTTTTGTAAATATAATTTTGATAAACTTTTGAGAATTTTTATACATCTTTTACACATTGTCAGGAATGCCCATTCACAAAAAATGGGTTGAATTATTATAGGAAAAATGATAGAATTAATCTGTTGTACTATCGGTATGTATTAGGAGGCAAATATGGGATTCATAAATAAGATATTTGGTACTCACAGCCAGCATGAGCTTAAGCGTATCAAGCCAATCGTGGACAAGATCCTGGGGATGCGTGAGCAGTGGGTCGCACTGTCGGATGAGGAACTTCAGCATAAGACAGTAGAATTTAAGGAGCGCCTTGCAAAGGGCGAGACACTGGATGATATCCTTCCGGAAGCCTTCGCTACAGTTCGTGAGGCCTCCAGAAGAGTGTTGGGCGAGGAGCATTATCCGGTTCAGCTGACGGGCGGTATCGTACTGCATCAGGGACGTATCGCTGAGATGAGGACTGGTGAAGGAAAGACCAACGTGGCAGCACTTCCTTCTTATTTAAACGCACTGGCAGGCGAAGGTGTTCATGTCGTTACTGTTAATGATTATCTGGCACAGCGTGATGCCGAGAACGAAGGAAAGGTTCACCGTTTCCTTGGACTGACGGTTGGCTGTGTGTTGAACAGCATGAATAATGATGAGCGAAGAGCAGCATATAACTGCGATATCACCTATGTAACAAACAATGAGCTCGGTTTCGATTATCTTCGTGACAACATGGTCGTTTATAAAGAGCAGCTCGTAATGAGAGGTCTTCACTATGCGATTATCGATGAGGTCGACTCTATTTTGATCGATGAGGCGAGAACACCTCTTATCATTTCCGGTCAGAGTGGAAAATCCACTAAGCTGTACGAGGTCTGCGATATCTTAGCAAAGCGTCTGGAAAAGGGCGAGGCGAGTGCAGAGTTCTCCAAGATGAACGCGCTGATGGGTGAGGAGATCACCGAGACAGGAGACTTCGTTGTCAGCGAGAAGGATAAGACTATTAATTTAACTGAGCAGGGTGTTCACAAGGTAGAGCAGTTCTTTCATATTGAAAATCTTGCCGATGCAGAGAATCTTGAGATTCAGCACAATATGATCATGGCACTTAAGGCAAACTATATGATGTTCCGTGATCAGGATTATGTTGTAAAGGACGATGAGATTCTGATCGTTGATGAGTTTACCGGACGTATCATGCCGGGCAGACGTTACTCTGATGGTTTGCATCAGGCAATTGAGGCGAAGGAGCATGTAAAGGTAAAGAGAGAGAGCAAGACACTTGCGACCATTACTTTCCAGAACTTCTTCAATAAATTTGACAAAAAGTGCGGTATGACCGGTACAGCACTGACGGAGGAGAAGGAGTTTCGTAACATCTACGGTATGGACGTTGTCGAGATTCCGACCAACAAGCCGATCGCACGTATCGATCATCAGGATGCCGTTTACAAGACAAAGAAAGAAAAGTATAAGGCCGTCTGCGATGAGGTTGAGGAGACCTACAAGAAGGGACAGCCGGTGCTTGTTGGTACCGTAAATATCGATACTTCTGAACTCTTAAGCGGTATGTTAAAGAGACGCGGTATTCCGCACAACGTATTAAATGCAAAATATCATGAGTTAGAGGCTCAGATCGTTGCCGGCGCCGGTGTGCACGGTTCTGTCACCATTGCAACCAACATGGCAGGTCGTGGTACTGATATTAAGCTTGACGATGAGTCCAGAAAACTTGGCGGATTAAAGATCATTGGTACTGAGCGTCATGA
Organism: uncultured Oscillospiraceae bacterium; assembly: GCA_963652495.1. Lineage (GTDB taxonomy): Bacteria > Bacillota > Clostridia > Lachnospirales > Lachnospiraceae > Anthropogastromicrobium. The sequence goes on along the minus strand of CAVJTU010000045.1, from coordinate 13,944 downwards.
GTCCAGACGTATCGACAACCAGTTAAGAGGTCGTGCCGGTCGTCAGGGCGATCCGGGTGAGTCCAGATTTTATATCTCCCTTGAGGATGATCTGATGCGTCTGTTTGGTTCTGAGAAGATCATGAGTATGTTCAATGCACTTGGCGTTCAGGATGGCGAGCAGATCGAGCACAAGATGCTGACATCGGCAATCGAGAAGGCTCAGAAGAAGATCGAGGGTAACAACTATGGTATTCGTGAGAACGTCTTAAAGTACGACGAGGTCATGAACGAGCAGCGTGAGATTATCTACAAGGAACGTCGTCAGGTTCTCGATGGCGAGAGCATGAAGGATGTTGTCTTAAAGATGGTAAAGGATATCGTCAGCCAGACCGTGGACCGCACGATTTCTAACGAGCAGGCACCGGAGGATTGGGATTTCGCGCAACTAAATATCGAACTGAGAGCTATCGTTCCGCTTACTGAATATATGCCGTCTGCTGATGAGATCAAGAATATGAAGAAGGAAGGACTTAAGGAAACCCTTACTGAGATGGCCCTTCAGGCATATGCCGATAAAGAGAAGGAGTTTCCGGATCCGGAGAGCATGAGAGAGGCCGAGCGTGTTGTTCTGTTAAAGACGATCGACCGCAAGTGGATGGATCACATCGACGACATGGATCAGCTTCGTCAGGGTATCGGTCTTCAGGCATATGCACAGCGAGATCCGCTCAATGAGTACAAGATGGCGGGCTATGACATGTTCAATGAGATGATGGCGAGCATCCGCGAGGATACCGTCAAGATGATGTTCCGTGTCAAGGTTGAAAAGCCTGAGGAGCGTGAGCAGGTTGCCAAGGTAACAGGAACCAACAAGGATGACAGCGGCATAAAGGCCCCGGTTCGAAGAAACGCACCGAAAATTCAGCCAAACGATCCATGCCCATGCGGTTCCGGCAAGAAATATAAGCAGTGCTGCGGACGCTTTGCTGAATAATTTGTAACGATTCAGAGCTAGGAAAATGGTGGTGTCCGATTCATTTGGCATCGCCAAGTTAGAAAAGAAAGTTGAGGAAAAAAAGTGGTTGAGTTAGATCAGTTTAAGTATACACTGTCTACTTATGTTCCGATGTTAAAGGAGCTTGGTGCTTCTTTGAGTCTGGATGCCAAAAAAGAGAGAATTGCAGAACTTCAGCGTTATATGGAGGCTGCTGATTTCTGGGATGACCCGGAGCGTTCTCAGAAGATGACAAGAGAGTTAAAGAGTTTGGAGGACACCGTAAAGAGTTACACGACTCTGTCCACCCAGTATGATGACATCAATGATCTGATTGAGATGGGATATGAGGAGAATGATCCGGAGGTAATTCCTGTCATTCAGGAGTCTCTCGATGAGTTCATTACCAATCTGGAGGCACTTCGATTAAGCACTCTGTTAAATGGTGAGTATGATAAGAACAATGCAATTATCCGTCTGAATGCCGGTGCCGGTGGTACCGAGGCATGTGACTGGTCTGGTATGCTGTATCGTATGTATACCCGCTATGCAGACCGTAAGGGATTCTCTGTTGAGGTTCTTGATATGCTTGATGGTGATGAGGCCGGAATCAAGTCTGTTACTTTCCAGGTAAATGGCGAGAATGCATATGGCTATTTAAAGTCTGAGAAAGGTGTTCACAGACTGGTTCGTATTTCTCCGTTCAATGCGGCAGGAAAGCGTCAGACTTCCTTTGTTTCATGTGATGTTATGCCGGAGATCGAGGAAGATCTGGATGTAGAGATCAACGATGAAGATCTGCGTATCGATACGTACCGTTCCAGTGGTGCCGGTGGACAGCACATCAATAAGACTTCATCTGCGATCCGAATCACCCATCTTCCGACAGGTATCGTTGTTACCTGTCAGAATGAGCGTTCCCAGTTCCAGAACAAGGATAAGGCAATGCAGATGTTAAAGGCGAAGCTGTATATGTTAAAGCAGCAGGAGAATGCAGAAAAGATTTCAGGCATTCGTGGTGAAGTAAAAGATATCGCATGGGGCAACCAGATTCGTTCCTATGTGCTTCAGCCATATACGATGGTGAAGGATCATCGTACCGGAGCCAGCAGCGGAAACGCTGGTGCAGTGCTTGACGGTGACATTGATTTGTTTATCAGCGCTTATTTGAGATGGCTGTCGACTGGTGAGAAGGTATCCGAGGATACTGGAGAATAAAAATACAGACCTCAAAGCTTAAAAACGCATAACTGATAACTGGAAAGGTTGGACATAAATATGATTAAGGTAGCAGTATTAGGATATGGAAATATCGGTTCAGGAGTCGTACAGGTATTGCTAAAGAACAAAGAGACGATTGCAAAGAAGGCAGGAGACGAGATCGTGCCGGAGTGCGTGCTGGATCTTCGCGATTTTCCTGGAGATGTGATGGAAAATAAAGTTGTAAAGGACATTAATCTGATTACGCAGAACCCGGAAATTTCTATTGTTGTTGAGACAATGGGAGGAACAAAACCGGCATATGCCTTTGTAAAGGCATGCCTTGAGGCAGGAAAGCATGTTGCCACATCCAATAAGGAGCTGGTTGCAGCACATGGTCCGGAACTTCTTGAAGTAGCCAAAGCACATCACGTAAACTTTTTGTTTGAGGCCAGTGTAGGCGGCGGTATCCCGATTATTCGCCCGCTTGTTTCCTGCATCACCTCAGATGCAGTGACCGAGATTACCGGTATTCTGAATGGTACTACCAACTATATGTTGACCAAGATGAGTGAGGATGGCCTTGACTACGATGCAGTTCTTGAGGATGCGCAGGAGAGAGGCTATGCTGAGCGTAATCCGGCAGCAGATGTTGAGGGACACGATGCGCGCAGAAAGATTGCCATTCTGTCTTCATTGGCATTTGGCAAGTATGTAGATTATGAGGATGTCTACACGGAAGGTATCACCAAGATTACGTCCTCTGATTTTGCATATGCAAAGGTGTTAAACAGCCGCATTAAGCTGTTTGGAACGAGCAAAAAGAACGCAGACGGTACCATCAGCGCAATGGTATGCCCGGTTATGATTACTGCGAAGCATCCGCTCTTTGCTGTAAACGATGTCATGAATGCAATTCTTGTACGCGGTGAGTGCATGGGTGATTTGATGTTTTACGGTGCCGGAGCAGGAAAGCTGCCGACTGCGTCTGCGGTTGTTGCAGATGTTGTCAGCGCAGCAAGAAATCCTAAGGGAACGGAGATTGCACCGTATGAGTCAGGCAAGATGGAGGTTTCAGATCACGGCGAGTCTGCTCACGGCTACTTTGTACGTGTAAAGGGAGACGATGCACAGGCAGCAACGGCGCAGTTTAAGGCAACTCAGGTTGTAGATGCAGGTATTGAAGGTGAGTTCGGACTGATTACAGCAGAATGGAACGAAAGAGAATTTGATGCGCTGTGTGAGAACTATCCGGTTGTCAGCGTGATTCGTCTGGCGAAGTAAGCATATCGCAGGAATGAATTGTTGCATTGATAAGATCAATACGAATGATTGAGAATAATGAGTATTAGTAGATGAAAAATCAAAGATTATTTGAAAATCAAAAAACAGATCATGCAGGGAGGACAGAGGATGTCCTCTTTTGCATTTTAGCAGCAGGAACTGTTTGTTTTATTGGGGGACTTTTTCTCTTACATGCATTTGGTCTTGACTGGATTGCGCAGGGCGCACCGTGTACAATTTATCGTCTTACTGGCTGGTATTGCCCAGGTTGCGGCGGAACACGTGCAATAAAGGCGCTTATCCATGGACATTTTGTTGTCAGTTTTCTGTATCATCCGGCGGTTTTGTATCTGGCAGTATGGATGGTTATGTTTTTAACCTGGCAGAGCATCCATTATTTGTCATGTGGGCGAATTTGCGGCTTTCGATATCGAAATTGGCAGATGTGGGTGGCAGTGGGATTGTTTCTGTTTAATTTTCTCATAAAAAATGCGGCACAGCTGATGGGATAGCCATCGGCCGTGCCGCTTGTTTTGTTCTGCGAAGACCAACTTGGTAAAGCAGATTTACCTCGAAGACCATTACTTTTGATATTGCCTTAGATTGTATCTTTGCCGCCTGTCGGCATCGGAATATTGTTCGGCATTTCGGATGCTCCCGACTGCGATGGCAGAAGCGAGTCCGCCTGATTGTTTAAGATATCCTGCATCTGCTGAATCAGATCGCGGTAAGCCGGATCCTGCAGTAACTGCGGATAGAGAACCAAGTAGAAGAAAAGAATAAACGCAACAATCACAATCGAGATGCTGCTGATGATAATGGCTGCGATTGCAATCGGGTGAAAGCGATGCTCATCATTTGCAAAAAAGCGAGAGCAAATCGAGACGGCAAGTGCCATAATTGACGCACCGAGCGTCACATAAATATTCGAGCAGCAACAGCAGATCAGAGCAGCAATGCTCAGCGCAAAGCCGATTTTCTCTAAGTTTGTGGCGCGTCTGCGGCGCGGGCGATAAGAACGTCCCTTGTCATCCTCCGGCCCCATTTGCGGGTCTGTGTAGCGTGCATAAGAATCGCCATATTCATCCCTTTGTTCCTCGTGAATCTTGTCATTTACATATTCTTCATAAGGATCGTAGGTGTCGTTTTCATTATCCTCTGGATTCTGGTATTTTTTGTTTCCGTCCATAAAAAAATCCTTTCGTAAAGCTGCCAGTTGTAAAAAATCCGGCGCAATGGTATGATAAATAGTAGTACTATCATACCACACAAAAATGAAAGTCACAACTAGTATTTGTGTTGCAGTTCACGGGGTATTATCGAACCGCCTTCGTAAAATGTCATGACCATGAACTGTAACGAAAGAAAGGTATAGCAATGGATATTATTAAAAAAATAGCAGAAGAACTGCAAATTCGTCCTGCTCAGGTTCAAGCAGTTGTAAACTTGATCGACGAAGGCAACACAATCCCTTTTATCGCCCGCTACCGCAAGGAGGCTCATGGCGCATTAAATGATGAAATCCTTCGTAATCTTGATGAACGACTGACATACCTTCGTAACCTCGAAGAGAAAAAAGTAAGTGTTCTCGCTTCGATGGAGGAACTTGGTGTCCTTACAGACGATCTGAAAAAGAAAATGGAGGAGGCACAGACCTTAGCAGTCATCGAAGATTTGTACCGCCCGTACCGCCCGAAGCGCCGCACCAGAGCCACTATCGCAAAGGAGAAGGGCTTAGAGCCGCTTGCAAATGAAATTTTACTAGGACGAGCAAAAAAGCCTGTAAGCGAGCTGGCTAAGGCTTATATTTCGGAAGAAAAAGGTGTAGCGAGCGCGGAGGATGCACTGACAGGTGCAATGGATATTTTAGCTGAGAATATTTCAGATGATGCCGAATTTCGCGCGCAGATTCGTAAAATGACATGGGAAAAAGGGATGATCACCTCGGCGGTACGTGAAGAAGGTACTGAATCCGTATTTGAAAATTATTACGAATTTCAGGCACCGCTCACCAGGATAAATGGTCATCAGGTGCTTGCCTTAAACCGTGGTGAGAATCAGAAAATTTTAAGTGTCAAGGTCGAAGCACCGCAGGATGCCATCCTTTCCTGGTTAAAAGGAAGTCTCACAAGGGGCAAAAATGAGAATTGTGCAGCCGTACTTTCAGAGGCGGCAGAGGATGCGTATAAGCGCCTCATTGCCCCGGCAATCGAGCGTGAGCTTCGCGCCACACTGACCGAGACAGCCGAAGAGGGCGGAATGAAAGTCTTCGGTCAGAATTTGCGTCAGCTTCTGATGCAGCCTCCAACCGCAAATCAGACCGTACTTGGCTGGGATCCGGCATTTCGTACCGGCTGCAAATTAGCCGTAATTGACCCACTTGGAAAGGTACTTGACACAAAAGTTATCTATCCAACTGCGCCGCATAATAAGGTAAAAGAGTCTAAGGAAATTTTAAAGGCACTGATTCAAAAGTACCATATCACCTTGATTTCCGTTGGAAACGGTACCGCATCCCGCGAGTCCGAGCAGATCATTGCCGAACTGATCAAAGAAATCAATATGCCGGTTCGTTATGTCATCACAAACGAGGCTGGTGCTTCCGTCTACTCTGCAAGCAAGCAGGCAACCGAAGAATTTCCAAACTTCGATGTCGGTCAGCGAAGTGCCGTATCCATTGCCAGACGAGTGCAGGATCCGCTTGCCGAGCTAGTCAAGATTGATCCGAAGGCAATCGGTGTCGGTCAGTATCAGCACGACATGAATCAGAAAAAGCTGGATGAAATGCTGCACGGAACGGTAGAGGATTGTGTCAATCAGGTCGGTGTCGATTTAAATACCGCATCAGCAGCGCTTCTTGAGTATGTGTCGGGAATCACCAAGACGATCGCAAAAAATATCGTCATTTACCGCGAGGAAAACGGTCAGTTTACAAATCGCAGGCAGCTGTTAAAGGTTGCAAAGCTTGGACCAAAGGCATATGAGCAGTGCGCAGGCTTTTTACGCATCCGCAGCGGTGACGAACCACTCGATGCAACTGCTGTCCATCCGGAAAGCTATGAGGCGGCACGAGCTGTTCTTTCCTCCTGTGGATTACAGCCAAAGGATATCTTAGAGGGGAAGGCCGCGGGCATCGCAAAGAAGATTCAGACTGCAAAACTTGCAAAACAGCTTCAGATCGGAGAGATGACCCTCACTGATATCGTAAAAGAGCTTGAAAAGCCATCAAGAGACCCGCGTGATGAAATGCCAAAGCCAATCCTTCGCAGCGATGTTCTCTCCATGGAAGATCTCAAGCCGGATATGGAGTTAAAGGGAACTGTGCGAAATGTTGTTGATTTTGGCGCATTTGTTGATATCGGTGTCCACGAAGATGGTCTTGTCCACCTCTCCCAGATTTGCGATCGCTACATTAAGCATCCGTCCGAAGTGTTAAGTGTCGGTGACATCGTAAATGTGCGAGTATTAAGTGTCGACCTTAAGAAAAAGCGTATTTCTCTTACCATGAAGGCACCGACAAAGTGAACATACCATTTGTGAAAAAAATAACTTGCAATTTTGATCATCCTGTGCTATATTCTTTGCAGAAAATGGAATATTCTTTGGGGCGGGGTGTAAATCCCCACTGGCGGTAAAGTCCGCGACCCGCATTTTTGCGGCTGATTCGGTGCGTGTATGGATTATTTTGATCTTACGCAACTCCGAAACCAACAGTAAAGCGATGCAGCATTTGCATTTTTATCAGGATGCAGCGTCCGAAGTCTGGATGGGAAAAGAAAAGTGCATTGTCATGGAAATGCATAAAAGCAGGAACATGCGAGTGTGGAAGAGTCCTACGTTAGCAAAAGCTAACAAAGACGCAGACATGATTGAGCAGTAAGCCCCCGAAATCAGGGGGCTTTTTCTTTTGCAAATGCACGTAATTCTTATTTCGCATAATTATATCAAAAGAAATCCACGTTCAATTTTCAATAAAAACGCGCACTTTTGCGCAGGAAAGAGGAAAGAGAAATGGAAAATTTATGGAAGACCGTAACAGAAAATGTTAGCTTTCTGGCAGTCATTGCAATTACGGCAGCATTGCTTCTGCTGGTGGCAAGGCTTGGTGAAAAATGGACAAAAGAGAGCTCGTCCCAGAGCATGCGAACACGAAAACTCGTCACCGTCGGTATGATGTCTGCACTCGCATTTATTCTGCAGATTTTTGAGTTCCCGGTTCCATTCGCACCGCCATTCTACAAGCTTGACTTTTCCGAGGTGCCGGTACTGATCTGTGCCTTTGCGATGGGACCGGTTGCAGGTGTTGCGACCGAACTGTTAAAGAACGTATTAAAGGTATTGTTTAGAGGAACAAGTACCGCATTTGTCGGTGATTATGCGAATTTTATGATTGGATGCAGTTTTATCGTTCCTGCAGCGATCATCTATTTTAAGCACAAGACAAAGAAAAATGCAATAATCGGCTGCACTGCCGGCACCGTTATCATTGCCATCTTCGGAAGTTTATTCAATGCATTCTATTTACTTCCGGCATTCTCAAAGCTTTATGGCATGCCTCTCGACCAGATTTTAGAGATGGGTCATGCAATCTTTTCTGGTTTTAAGGAATTTGACATCCTGACGTTTGTTGCGGTATGCGTTGCTCCGCTTAATCTGTTAAAGGGGGCTGCGGTATCAATTATCGTTATGCTGATCTACAAGCCAATCAGCCGTATCCTTCATCAGGTATAAAAATTAGTTGTTTTTCTTGTGCATTCGTTGTAAAATCAATACGATGCACAAATGTGTATCCGCAGTCGTATGGCTGCGGATTTTGCATTATATACAAATGTAACAATTTAAAATCATGAAATTTGCTTTGAGGTGAATGAAATTCGATTCAGAATCGTTACGATATTACCGTGACGTAACAATGTTTGGAGGAATAAATGGCAATATCAGAAAAAATCTATGAGACGAATGGTGCAGAGGAGACCTTCGAGGTCGGAAATCGTCTTGCAAAAGAGGCTGTGGCTGGAGAAATCTACTGTCTGGATGGCGATCTTGGAACAGGAAAGACCGTCTTTTCACAGGGGTTTGCCGCAGGTCTTGGCATAAAAGAGGCAGTAAACAGTCCGACATTTACGATTGTGTGTGAATATGAGGACGGTCGTTTGCCACTGTACCATTTTGATGTATACCGGATTGAAGAACCAGAAGAGATGGAAGAGATTGGATACGAAGAGTATTTTTACGGACAGGGCGTGTGTCTTGTCGAGTGGGCATCCCTTGTTGAAGAGATTATTCCATCGGAAGCCGTACGGATCACAATCGAAAAAGATCTGGACAAGGGATTTGATTATCGAAAAATAACAGTGAGCAGCGGGTGTGAGGCGTAAGTCTTACCATATGACAATGCGACATTGCCGGCATGATGTTGGGGTCAAAAGGCCTTTTGACCCTAGTATCATATACATGCTGCATCGCGAAAAAATACTGTGTAAAACTGTGAAAAGAAAGGCAATAAGGTTAAAAGCATGCAGATATTAGCAATTGAAAGTTCATCTTTGACAGCAGGTGCCGCCATCATAAATGATGATGTTGTGCTGGCAGAGTATTCTGTTTCATTTAAAAAGACGCATTCACAGACACTTCTTCCTATGATTGATGAGGTTGTGAAGATGACCGAGACTAATTTAAAGGAGCTTGACGCAATTGCCATTTCCGCAGGTCCGGGTTCCTTTACCGGACTTCGTATCGGAAGTGCGACTGCAAAGGGACTGTGTCTGGCACTCGACAAGCCGCTTGTCGAGGTATCCACGCTCGAAGCGATGGCATTTGGCTGTGGCCCATTCGCAGGCCTGATCTGCCCGGTCATTGATGCCAGGCGCAGACAGGTTTACACCGCACTATATCGTTTCAATGAAAAAATGGAGATGGTATGTGTGATGGAACCAAAACTCTTACTGGTGGAGGAACTTGTGCAGGCATTGCAGGAAATAAAGAAAGAGAACGAGGCTGTGTTGTTTACAGGAGACGGCATTTACGCACATGGCGCATGGTTTCAGAAAACAGTAGCAAACAGCCATATAGCACCGGCAGTTTGCAGCACACCACGTGCTGCGGCAGTGGCAGAGATCGGTCTTCGCAAATTCCGCGCCGGAGAAGCAATTAACGCTGACGATCATCGCCCAATCTATTTAAAAAAATCACAGGCTGAGCAGGAGCGAGAGGCAGGAATCTACACCAAAGGTTCTCTTCGCCCGGGTGAGAGTGGAACTGAGGCAAAGATTTGCTGACGCAGACGAATGCCGCATCTGTCACCGTATCCATACGGCAGATGACGGCAGAGGATATTTTTGCTGTGGCATATCTTGAAAAAGAATGCTTTGCCGAACCCTGGTCGGAAAATGCGCTTGCCGAAAGCCTTTCGGATGTCAATTATGTATTTTTTGTCGCAGCGGTTATGGTTAATGAAAATACATCCGCGGTTTCAAAATTAACAACACCATCGCTTTGCAACACGACACAGGAAAGCAAGAGGAATATACATTTTCGCGAAACTATTGTAGGATACGTTGGTGCCTATCTGGCAGCAGACGAGCTGTCCATCACCAATGTCGCCGTATCTGTTTCCTTCCGCAGATGTGGTGCGGCCGATCAGCTGATGAAAGCACTCGATGCATTTGCCAAAGAGAAAAATCTGTATGGAATCACGCTTGAAGTGCGCGTATCCAACAGCGCAGCGATCGCCTTATATGAAAAAAATGGTTATGAAAAATCTGGGATTCGCAAAGGATTTTACAGCAAACCAAAGGAAGATGCGCTGATCATGTGGAAATACTTCCAACAGTGACAGGCATTGCCATTGTTATTCTTCCCGAAATCCGTTAAATTATGTGTAATGATTCAGAGTCATGCGAAATTAGATTGAAACTCTGAATTGTTACCGCTAAAGAACCATTCAGACGGATCAGGGAGGAAAATTATTATGAGAATTACCGTAAAAGAAAAAAATAGAGACAGAATCGTTCGGGTCGTATGCAACTGCTGTGGCCGTTCGCTGCCAGTTGAAAACGGCATTGTTTTGGAAGATTATCTTCATGTTGATAAGGCATGGGGGTATTTTTCCAATCAGGATGGCGAGGAAATCATCTTCGATCTGTGCGAAGACTGTACGCAAAAATTAATCAAACAGTTTCGCCTGCCTGTGTATCAAAAGGAGACAGGCGTTTACTTAGAATGAGAGGATAGATGTTAGATTTATGTTTGCTGGGAACCGGTGGTATGATGCCGCTTCCCTACCGTTGGCTGACATCATTGATGACCAGATTCAACGGAAGTACATTGATGATTGACTGCGGAGAGGGTACGCAGATCGCAGTCAGGGAAAAAGGATGGAGCTGCAATCCGATTGATGTGATTTGTTTTACCCATTATCATGGGGATCACATCAGCGGTTTGCCGGGGCTGCTTTTGACCATGGGGAATGCAGAGCGCACCGAGCCATTGACGCTGATCGGACCAAAAGGCCTTGAACGCGTAGTCAATGCGCTTCGTGTGATTGCACCGGAGCTGCCATTTCCGATTATTTTTCAGGAGATTACACAGAATGAGCAGGATTTTGAAATAAAGGGCTACCACATTCATGCATTTCGCGTGCTTCACAATGTCACCTGCTATGGCTATACCATTGAGATTCCGCGCGCAGGTCGTTTCCATGCTGAAAAGGCAAAGGAATTTGGCATTCCGTTGGCATTTTGGAGTCGTCTGCAAAAGGGTGAGACAATGACAGATGGGGATAAGATTTACACGCCGGATATGGTCATGGGCGAGGCCAGAAAGGGAATCAAGGTTACGTATGCAACCGACACCAGACCACTTCCAATTATCGCGGAGCAGGCAAAAAATGCTGATCTTTTTATCTGTGAGGGCATGTATGGCGAGCAGGATAAGCTTGCCAAGGCAAAAGAACACAAGCATATGACATTCTGCGAGGCGGCCACACTGGCAAAAGAGGCACAGCCAAAGGAAATGTGGCTGACGCACTACAGTCCGTCACTGACGCATCCGGAGGAATTCATCGAGGAAGCACGCAAGATTTTCCCGAGAACCATTGCAGCCAAGGATGGCAGAAGTATTTCGCTGGATTTTGAGCAGGAAGAAGGTAAGAACTAAAATGGAAGAAAAGAAAAATATAAAGATACTGGCAATCGAGAGCAGTTGTGATGAGACGGCAGCCGCAGTCGTAGAGAATGGCCGTAAGGTATTGTCAAATGTCATTTCCACTCAGATTGATATTCACACCCTGTACGGTGGTGTTGTGCCGGAAATCGCATCCAGAAAGCATCTTGAGCGTATCAATCAGGTTGTAAAGGAGTCGTTAAAACAGGCATCTGTGACATTGGAGGATATTGATGCTGTCGCTGTAACATATGGACCGGGTCTTGTCGGCGCACTTCTTGTCGGAACGGCAGAGGCAAAGGCTATCGCATATGCATCAGGAAAGCCGCTCGTCGGCGTTCATCATATCGAAGGTCACATTGCAGCCAATTACATTGAAAATCCGGATCTTGAGCCGCCATTTATGTGCCTGATCGTTTCCGGCGGTCATACGCATCTGGTTGTCGTAGAAGATTATGATAAGTTCAACATTATCGGCCGAACCAGAGACGATGCGGCAGGAGAGGCATTTGACAAGGTAGCCAGAAGCATCGGCCTTGGTTATCCGGGAGGACCAAAGATTGACAAAGCGGCAAAACTTGGCAATCCGGATGCAATTACCTTTCCGAAGGCAAAGATGTCCGATAATCCATATGACTTTAGCTTCAGCGGCCTGAAGTCCGCTGTATTAAATTACCTAAACCATGCCAAGATGACGGGCGAAGAAGTGAATCCAAATGATTTAGCAGCATCCTTCCAGAAGGCAGTCGTACAGGTACTTGTAGAACATGCTGTGCGTGGCACAAAAGAGCATGGTTTTCATAAGCTTGCACTCGCAGGAGGTGTGGCATCCAATTCTGCACTTCGCGCCGACTTAAAAGAGGCATGCGAGAAAAATGAAATTACTTTATATTATCCGTCACCGATTTTCTGCACCGACAACGCGGCAATGATCGGCGCGGCAGGCTACTATGAGTATATAAAAGGAAGGCGAAGCGGCTGGGATTTAAATGCAGCAGCGTCCTTAAAGCTAGGAGAACGATAAGATGGATGATATAGGAAGCCGGAGAGAACAAGAGAAACAAAAGATACCGGAAAAACAGGAGCATCAGGAGACAAAAGCAGCTGTTATTTTAGCAGCGGGCAGCGGGCGGCGTATGAATGCGCCCGTAGCCAAACAATTTCTTGAACTAATGGGGAGTCCTGTATTCTTACATAGTGTGCGTATGTTTGATAAACTTGCGGACAAAATTGTATTGGTAACTTCACCGGAAGCAGTAGAATATTGCCGTGACCTTCTGGCAGCGGAATGCCTTCATGCCAAGGCGGTTGTTGTTGAAGGAAAGGGCGAACGTTTCCTTTCTTCAATGGAGGGCGTTAGAGAAGCTTCTGATTGTGATCTGATTATGATTCACGACGCAGCGAGAGCCTGCATCAGTATGGAAGTGATTCAAAACTCAATCGCTTCTGCGAAAAAATATGGAAGCGGCGTGGCGGCAGTGCCGTTAAAGGACACCGTAAAAGTAACAGATGAAAACGGAATGGTGCTCTCCACACCAGACAGAAGTACTATGCGCATTATCCAGACACCGCAGACATTTAAACGTGAGGTCATCTGTGCAGCATACCAAAGGTTAGCTTATATAATAGAGAAAAAAGGACTTCAGGCAGCTGGTCTGATTACCGACGATGCAATGGTGGTAGAACAGTTTACGGACAATCGTGTCTATCTCTCTGAGGGAAACTATGAAAACATCAAACTTACCACACCAGAGGATATGACAGCTGCACAGGGAATTCTAGCTGGCAGAGAAAAATAAACGAAAAACGAAAAAAACGAAAAAATCTGAAAAAAAGTGTTGACATTTCAAAAAAGCCGTGATAGTATATAGAAGTCGCTTGAAGCGATACTAAAACTTTTGAGGCACGGCTTTAATGAAAGGGGGATCTTTGAAGAAAAGATTTGAAAAAAAGTTAAAAAAGTGCTTGACAAAAGAAAGACGATAAGCTATAATGAGCAAGTCACTTAACTGCTTTGGAGAGGTGTCCGAGTGGTTTAAGGAGCCGGTCTTGAAAACCGGTGATTCCGAAAGGGACCGTGGGTTCGAATCCCACCTTCTCCGCTGATATTTCAAATTAAATATCATTTTAGAGAATCAACTTATACTTGGAGAAGTACCCAAGAGGTTGAAGGGGCTCCCCTGGAAAGGGAGTAGGTCGTTAGTAGCGGCGCAAGGGTTCAAATCCCTTCTTCTCCGTTGGTCTCCAAGATAGGGAGACTATGAAAAAGAACCTTGATAATTGAACAGTATAACCAACCCTGAAGATTTCTTAAACAGCCT
>CAVJTU010000044.1:0-25030 GCA_963652495.1 uncultured Oscillospiraceae bacterium | reverse complement strand
GAACTCCTGTTTTCGCCGTGAGAGGGCGACGTCTTAACCCCTTGACCAACAAGCCTTGCAACATGAGGTATGATATCATACCTGGAGGTATTTGTCAATACGTTTTTTTTTATTTTTTATCTTTATTTTTTTCGCAAAACGGCTTGCTATTACACAGATTTTCGCACCAACGCTGCAATCACCGCCGTCTGCAATCCGATGTTAATGGCCGAAAAGCCAACAAGTAAGAGCCCCCACAACTTTCCAGTCTCCACTGTCTGGTTCCACACTGAAATCCAGTCAAGAAGCGGCTTCATCGCCAACTCCAACTTTGAATTTAATTCTGAATCGGATAAGTTGTCATATACAAAACTCTGTTCAGCTTTCTTATAGGTTACGAGGGCTGTTATTAAATATCCTTGTGGATCGGAGGTATAATGTGCTGTATAACGCACCATCGGTAAATCAGCCTCAGCAATATCGCCGGAGAAAGCAGCCTGATAACGCGGCACCATGCGATTTCCTGTAAGGTGAACACTTCGCTTCCTGTTTCCATCCTCATCTTCCCAACTATCTCCATTCCACTCCACGGATGTAACCTGATAAAAGACAGGATCCAGTGAAAGATATTGCAAAAGTGCCTCCTCGCATCCATCAAACCACGGGCTTTCTTCAGCAGCATAATGCATCTCACCAGCTATTTCAATGGTCCAGCTTTCTCCATTCCAGTTGTATTCTATCCATTGCTCCAGACCGCCTTCCTGCCATGCGGCACCATCCTGCCACAGATCACTGCGCCAAATCGTACCGTTAATTGTCTCGCCAGTCACCTCGTCCTGTACTTCAACGTCCAGACTTTCCGGAATCTCCTGCCCCTCCAAGTAAGTGTGACACTGAGTAACACTCTGAAAACGGTCTGTTTTTGTCCATTCCTGTGTGGAAAGTTCGGTCAACTCGTAATGATTTCCATTTTCTTCCAACTCCTGCGCTGGCTCGTATGGCTCGTATGCCCACATCTCTGCACTATTCTGAGACATACTCTGCGTGATCGTTGTTACCTGATACTGAACATCTGACGGCTCATAAAACTCGCCCTCTTTTTTAATGATGCCAAACGTCGCATGCGATTCCTGCGTATCAGCAAGATATGTATAGGTTTCTGTCCAGACTTCCGGCACTGCCTCTGACATCTCAAAACCTGCCGAGTCCGTGACGGTATCGCCATCCGAACTTGTCATTTCCGCCGCACCGGCATCTGCAATCGCATCGAATGCGTATACCATCAGGCTGTTTGATGCTGCCACAAAAAATACAGCTGATGAAACGATTATCCATTGTTTTGTTTTCCTTTTTTTTCTCACAATCGTTCTCCTATCCTGTTTTGATGAAAAATCGGGTACAAAAAAACACCGTAAAACTACCCGACTGTATCGCCAGAACTGTAAGTTTTTTGGTGTTTTAATCTCTTATGTATTTTCATTCAGGACAAAGATACTATCACAGCTATAAGTACCAAAAAGCCTCGAATGCCATCCTATTACGTGTGCGATGTATTGCATACAATCAATCGGCTGCTTTCTCATCCTTTTCAAGTGGAACAATACCCAGTTGATACCCAAGTGGCTCAAGCAATCGGTTCATTGCACGCACCGTTGGCATAATCCTTCCCTTCTCATAGCGGATAATCATCTGACGCGGAATGCCAGTAACCGTCTCGAGAGCCTTCTGGCTCATCTTCGCATCTTCCTTGCGAAGCTTTTTATAATAGCTAATGAGACGTTCACTGCGCTCGTTTGAGCGCTCGAATCCTGCTTCCTTATCATCCTGTATTTTCTCCGGTGCAAAAGTCACTTTTGCTTCTTCTGTAACTTCGCACACTGCACCATCCATCTTATTCTCCATGGTACCATCCTCTTTTCTTTCGTTTCAGCTTGGCATCGCACTTACAAACTGACTGGAGTAAGACTAGTATACCAACTGACTTTTCTCTGTTACATGCAGTGTAACATTTGTGTTTCCAATTGTCAAGCACTTTTTAAATTTCCCCTGTTCAATTTCGCAGCTCACCAGCCGGCATCCTCATCGTATCATCAGAACTGCCGCCAGATTTCCTCTCTGCGTTCCCATCATTCGATGTGAATATAAGAGCTCTGGATTGCATCTGGTACAAAGATTGCTCACACTAATATTTTGTGCCGATATGCCTGCCTCCTCTAAAATGATGCGATTTGCCAGCCACAAATCAATATAACTTCGATCTCCATTTCCTGCATGACAAATCCGTTTCATCTGTTCCTTTGAAAATACATTTGCAAATTCTGCTGCAACCTCCGGACCTACTTCAAAGCAATCTTTGCAAATGCTTGGTCCTATTGCCGCGATCACATCCTGCGGATTCGTGCCAAATGCCTTATGCATTGCTTTTAAAGTCTGTTCGCCCATGCGGTTTGCTGTTCCTCTCCACCCCGAATGAGATAATCCAATCGCCTTATGTTTTGGATCTGCAAAATAAAGCGGCACGCAATCTGCATAAAATGTCACAAGTGGGAGTCCCGGCTCATTCGTGATCAATCCGTCCACATCTGTATAATCACGTTCTCGAACCGTGCCTTTTCCGGCATCATCCTTTGTCACAAGACGAACATTCGTCGTATGTGTCTGATGCGATAAGACCACTTTTGTCCAGTCGAATCCAACCGCCTCGCCAAGTCTTCTATAATTTTTTGCCACCGCCGCATCGTCATCACCGCGTCCAAATCCCAGATTCATAGACGCAAAGCAGCCAAGGCTCACACCGCCAAGTCTCGTAGAAAAGGCATGTGTCAGCCATGACTGCTTTTTTAACAATTCAAATTCCAGATAGGAAACAATAATTTCCTGATTTTCTCCAATCTTTTTTTCGATCAGCCGCGGGTTCTGCTCTGGTCCCTTACGAATGAGTTTTATCATCGTTTTTTCTCCTTTTCAACAGCAATCCTGTTTCTCTCATCCTGCTTCCACTTCACTCACACAAAAATGCATCCCTTACTAAATGAATCTGATCTGCTAAAATACCTACCACATCAAAGCGGCATTTCCATCCTCGATATCGTGGGTGCATCAGCAGATAATGCTGTGCCGTTTGAATGATTTTTCGTTGTTTTCTCACATCAACAGCCTCCAGCGGATCTCCTGCCCTGCTGTTTTTTCGATATTTTACTTCAATAAAGCACAAGCAGTCCCGCTCGATACCGATCAGATCGATCTCGCCGGTTCTGCATCTGTAGTTTCGCTCTATAATGGAATAACCCTGCTGTATCAGTTCGTTTGCCGCCATAGCTTCGTATGCGCTGCCAATCTGACGTTTGTTCAATCATTTTCTCCCTGCCAAAAAGCACTGATAAAAGTTCTTCTGTGGATCGGCACAGGTCCTTTTTCCTTTAGCCTTTCAATATGCGCCGCGCTCCCGTAGCCTTTGTTTTCAGAAAAGCCATAACCCGGATAGATCCGGTCATACTCGCGCATAATCCGGTCTCTCGTCACTTTAGCGATAATACTGGCTGCTGCGATGGAATAGCACTTCGCATCCCCCTTGATAATCGGTGTCTGCGTCACGGTAATCCCCGGAATGCGCACAGCATCAGCTAATACATGGCCAAGCGGCAATGTCAGCTGACCGACCGCCTGACGCATCGCCTCATAGGTTGCCTGCAAAATATTGATCTCGTCAATACGTTTTGCATCCACGATGCCAACACCGTAGGATACGGCTTCTTTTAAAATCTGCTCATAAAGCTGTTCGCGTTTTTTCTCCGAAACCTGTTTGGAATCGTTCACATAGGGAATCTTTCCGTCACGCGGCATGATCACCGCCGCCGCTACAACCGGTCCCGCAAGCGGTCCACGGCCTGCTTCGTCGATTCCACAGTAGATTGTGCTGCCTGCAATCCCACGTTCAAAGTCGATCATCCCCTGAACACGCTCAAGCTCAAGTTTTTCCTTCTCCAAGCGTTTCATAGTCTTTGCCGCAAGAAGCTGCACACTTTTTCTTGGATCTGTTTCCAGACTGCGGCAGAGTGCTGCTAATGCCTCCCCGCTGCAATTTTGAAGTTCCTGCGTAATCGCAGAGACTGACTTTTGTTTCCCATCCATATTCTTTATCCTTATGTTTGTATTTTAATGATACCAGGGTCAAAAGGCATTTTGACCCCTTTGATATCAGATTGCTACGTGCTTTGCACTCTCGCAATCTTCAACAACATTCGTAATCTGCTCATTTTCCTTCGGAAAATGTCTACTTACTCATTGGTGTCTCAAGGGACATCTTTCCGATGCGTCCGCTCCGAAAATCGTCCGTAATCTGCGCTGATACCTTATCGAAATCAGTCTCTGCGCCTCTCTTTAAGCAGCCTCTTTGTCTGGCAATATTTTCCATCCACATCACAATCACATTATCACACTCATTCTCTGTCTGTGGAATTGCGCCATAACGTGCCTCTAATAATTCCTTGTAATTCTCATTTCCATAGGAAAGCAGATGATACGCGATTTCCTGCAAATTCAGCACTTCATCGCTGATGGAGCCCACACAGGCAAGCTTCATGCCAATCGCTTCATCGTCAAATTTCGGCCACAAAATACCTGGTGTATCCAAAAGTTCTAACTGCTTGTCAATCTTAATCCACTGGTTTCCGCGAGTGACACCCGGCTTGTTTCCGGTCTTGGCGGCAGTCTTTCCTGCAAGCGAATTGATAAATGTAGATTTTCCAACATTCGGTATACCAACTACCATCGCACGAATTGGACGATTCAAAATACCCTTGCGGCGGTCGCGCTCAATTTTTTCCTGACATGCAATCTTCACACCATCAACAACAGCTTTCTTGAAATTGGTCTTTCTTGCATCCAGACGAATTGGCGTGATACCCTTCTTTCTGAAATACTCCATCCAGGCAAGTGTTGCCTGATCGTCTGCCAGATCTGCTTTATTCAAAAAAATCATTCTCGCTTTTCCGGCAGCTAACTTATCAATGTCCGGATTTCTTCCTGCCAAAGGTGCTCTCGCATCGGTCAGTTCCATGACCAGATCGACTAATTTCAAGTCTTCCTGCATGGCGCGGCGTGCCTTTGTCATATGTCCCGGATACCACTGTATCTGCATATTCTCTCAAACCTTTCTTCTTTTTAATACTGCCTCTTATAAGAACAGTATACCTCATTTTTATGTCTGTGGTCAATCGCTTCTCACGGGTCAATGCAAAAATCGAAACGACAAAAGCGATTCTCCAACAAACCAGATCTTTCCTACGATCTGATCCTGCGATATCATGCCAATCTCTGCCAAACGACTGTCTTCGCTATAAATAGCATGATCTCCCAAAACAAAATACTCTTTTTCTCCTACAGTCAGCTCATTTGCTGCTGTTCCCGCCGAGATCAGATCCTTGATATATTCATTTGCCTGCTCACACAAGCTGCCATTGATATAAATATTACCCTCGTTAATACGAATGCGATCCCCCGGACATGCAATCACGCGTTTTATCTGAATCTCATTGCTGTCCTTCGTTTGAAATGCAATTACATCAAACTGCTTTGGTTTTGCAATGCGATACTGTATTTTGTTAATCAAAATCAGACTTTTCTCTGCCACTGCCGGCTCCATGGAATGCCCCTTCATCTGCATCGGATTCGCCAGAAACAGATAAACAAACAGCGCCAGCACAATGAGCAGCGCGATGTTTGCCAATCCACTCACAACGCGCCATGGCAGGCTTTTTTTCTTTTGTTTTCCTAATGATACTGCTTCCATATATCTGTTGCCTCTATTTCGCTGCGTATTTTGCAGCCATTATTGTACAATTATAGAAATGTATAACGATGTAGAAAGAGATCTTACTTCTTAAATCAAAGAAAAAGGAGAGGTCATACGACTGTATCGGCCCCTCCTTTGTATCATCGGTTCGTTATTACTTTACGATTTCCTTAACCTTTGCGCTCTTTCCTACTCTCTGTCTCAAGTAGTTCAGCTTCGCTCTGCGTACCTTACCCTTACGTACAACTTCGATTCTCTCTACTGCTGGAGAATGTACCGGCCAGGTCTTCTCTACACCAACACCGTTGGATGACTTTCTTACAGTGAAAGTCTCACGGATGCCGCCGTTCTGTCTCTTCAAAACAGTACCCTCGAACATCTGGATTCTTTCCTTCTCGCCCTCGCGGATCTTTGCATATACTCTTACAGTATCACCAACGCTGAACTGGTCAACATGCTCCTTTAACTGAGCCTTCTCAATGCTTTCAATAATGCCACTCATAGTGTGCCTCCTTATACTAATGCGGATGTTCTTAATACATTTGGTAACAGCGGACCATCTCTAAAATCACAACAGAGATACCTTATCATATCATGGACAAAAATGCAAGCTGTTTTTTCTTTTTTTCGCATTTCTTTTGATGATTACTGTTCACAGGACGCATGAACCGTAACTTTTTTGCAAATACTGTCTGTAAGCTTCCACCAAAACGTGCAAAACTATCGTTTATCAGGCGGAAGCAATCAAATGATGCTGGGGCAAAAGGCTTTCTGACATTTTGACCCCGGTATCATCAAATAACACAAACTGAATTACTAAGAATGAGGAGACAACTACTATGACAAATTGTACCTGTACCGTTACCGAATGTTCCCACAATAGTGACCGCTGCTGCTGCAAATCGGAAATTCTGGTAGACACAAACCCGAAGGATGCCTGTTCTTGCGGCTGCGCTTACTGCGCAAGCTTTGATCATGCATCACACGATTCTTTTAAGAACAGCCAGAAAATGCCGGATCCGTCTTTAAAGATCGGATGCAATGCAGTTCAGTGCATCTACAACGAAGGAAATTACTGTCAGGCAAAATCCGTAGCCATTAACGGAATGAGTGCGGAGTCTGGAAACCGCACAGAGTGTGCAACATTCCGCGCGAGATAATTCTTTAAAGAGGCAGTAGAAAAACCAGATGGCGGTGAGGCGAATGTGATTTACAAGGCGGAACGTTGAAGCGAGCTGCTCAAAATAACGTATGGTTAAAAAATACGTAGTGGGCATCGCTGAAAAGTGACGCCGACAAACACTTCGCCGAATCCGCCTTCGTAAAACTACCGGGGTGCCATTTATCTTCCGCGCAGCTTCTGAATCGCCGTCACAATTAACAGCACACACAGATTTACAAGCACAATACTGGCTCCTGTCGGTGTGGACAACAAAAAAGAAGCAACAAGTCCAATCAAAAAATCAACGACTGCCACAATTGCAGCAGCAATAATCACACCGAAAAAGCTTTTTTGCACTCGCATGGCAATCAGTGCCGGAAAAATAATCAAGCTGGAGATCAACATGGCTCCCATCATACGCATACCTAACGTAATCGTCACGGCAGTAAGCACTGATAAAAGCGCATTGAAACGCCCTACCGGAATACCGGATGCCTTTGAAAAACTCTCATCAAAGGTAATGGAAAAAATGCGGCTATAAAACAGGACGAACAAAATTAAAACAAGAATACATAAAATAATACTGATAATAACATCCTGTTTGTTCATAACAAGAATGCTTCCAAACATATAGCTGGAAACATCTGTATTGATGCCGGTGGTCAGCGCCGTAACGGTAATTCCAATTGCCAATGCGGAAGAAGATACGACTGCAATCGCTGCATCGGTCTTCATGTGTGCCGTCTCACGAATGCGAAGCAAACAGAAAGATGCAATGATAACAATCGGAATCGACAGCCACAGCGGAGAGACACCAAGTGCAACCGCTACCGACAAAGCACCGAAGGAAACATGGGAAAGACCATCTCCGATCATCGAATAGTGCTTAAGCACCAGACAAACACCTAAAAGTGCCGCACACAGCGATACAAGCACACCTACAATAAGTGCTCTTTGAATAAATGGATATTGAAACATCGTAATAATCAGATTCATTCTTCGTCCTCCCTAAAAGCAGTTCCTAACATGCGCTTTCCCTCTTCGCTTGCACAATATTCCTTGCGCGTCCCGAAAAAATAACCCTGCGGGCCGATGTGAAGCACCTTGTCTGCATAAGGCAATGCGCCTGCGATATCATGTGTTACCATCACAATTGCAGTATGTTCTTTTTTGTTGAGTTTTTCCAGAATTTCATAAAGTTCTCTTGTTACCGCCGGATCAAGTCCGGTAACTGGCTCATCTAAAATTAAAAGACGTTCGGTTGCACAAAGCGCTCTGGCAATCAACACACGCTGCTGCTGTCCGCCTGACAGCGCACCAAAAGTTTTCGATGCCAGGTTTTCCAGTTCCAGATGACGCATCTGCTTTCTTGCCTTTTCCCTGTCCTCTTTTGAATAGAAGAAACGACTCTTTCTTGTGCTTAAGCATCCTGAAAGAACAACTTCCCACACCGTGGCAGGGAAGTCCTTTTGAGAACTTGTCTGCTGAGGCAGATAACCAATCACATGATTGGAAATGCCGCTCCCATAGCAAACCTCACCGCTTCCTGCCGGAAGCAGACCGAGCAGTCCCTTCACTAATGTAGATTTTCCAGAACCATTTTCTCCGACCACGCATACATATTCGCCTTCCTCCACTATAAACGACAAGTCTTTTATGACCTGCTGATTCTCATATCCAAATGATACCTTTTTACATTCAAACAGCATTTTTCTCACTGTAATCCTTTCTTTAAATTTTCTGCATTCTGTCTCATTAACTCTACATAAGTCACACCCGATTCCAATTGTTCTGATGTGACGGTATGGCAGGAATGAAGTTCAAGTATCTCCACGCCTGTCGCTTCCTGTATCATCTCTGCCGTTTTGGTATTTCCCATCTCTACATGATAGACAGCCTTTATATCTTCTGACTGGATTTCTTCTATTAAGGAAGCAATCACACGCGCAGATGGCTCGGTATCTCCGGCACATCCTGCGAATGCCGCATCATAATCGAGACCAAATTCCTGTGTAAAATATAAGAATGGGAACCGATCCGCAAATAGGATTTTTTTCACGCGGGCATTTGATACAATCTCTTCAATTTCAGACTGTACCTCTGCAATCTGTGCGCGGTAGTCTTCGGCATTTTCACAAAACTGCTCAGCATGCATTGGGTCTGCTTCGCAAAGAATCTCCTCGATGGCAGAGACGAGAAGTTTCGCATTCTCAAGTGAGGTCCAAATATGCTCGTCATACTCGTCACTGTGATCCTCATGGTCGTGGTCTTGTGTTTCTGTATCATCGTGACCATCACTTTCTTCATCGTCATTGTGAGTATGAGCTTCACTTTCTTCATCATCATGGTCATGTATGTGACCAATGGTTTTCATACTTTTTGAGTGCGCCTCCTCAAGCAGTTCCACCGCCTCGATTCCCTGAAATGTAATTCCATGATCTCTTGGGACAGTTTCAAGCACTTCCTCCACCCACGTTTCCATTTCCCCACCGTTGTAGAGAAAGACATCTGCGGACTGCAATGTGAGCAGATCCTGTGCGGTCGGCTCAAAGCTGTGACTGTCACGTCCCGGCGGGAGCAAAAGTGTCACATCCAGATAATCCCCACCGATTGCTCTGGCAAAATCGTAGTAAGGAAAAACCGTTGCAACAACGGTAATCTTCTGTGCGTTTTGGGATGAATTGTTTTCATTTTTATTTGTATCCTGTGTTTTATTGCAACCAGCAGCCATGCATATCACCGCCAGCAACAGTGCGGCGAGTATCCATTTGCATTTACCTGTTAATTTTCGCATTTTGTGTTCCTTCCATAATTAAATAATTATTTAATTCCCCAAACACGCAGCAAGGCCGCCGTTTTCACGGCAGCCTTGTGTGTTTTTTATTCTTTGGTAAATTATACGTTTACGCTACTATAGTTTGGAGCCTCTTTGGTGATCTGAATGTCATGCGGATGACTTTCCTTTAAGGAAGCAGCACTGATCTTAACGAACTTGCCAGTCTCCTGTAAAGTCTTGATATTCTTTGCTCCGCAATAGCCCATACCGGAACGGATACCACCGACTAACTGGAAGATGGTATCTTCTACGGTTCCCTTGTATGCAACACGTCCTTCTACACCTTCCGGAACGAGTTTCTTTGCCTCTGTCTGGAAGTAACGATCCTTGGAACCATTCTCCATAGCGGCGATGGAACCCATTCCACGGTAAACCTTGTACTTTCTTCCCTGATACAGTTCAAAATCACCTGGAGCCTCGTCACAGCCTGCAAACATGCTTCCCATCATGCAGACATTCGCGCCGGCAGCCAATGCCTTTGTCATATCACCTGAGTACTTGATACCGCCATCTGCGATGATCGGAACTCCATATGGCTTTGCAGCTTCGTAGCAATCCATAACAGCAGTGATCTGTGGAACACCGATACCTGCAACCACACGGGTAGTACAGATGGAACCAGGTCCGATACCAATCTTAACTGCATCTGCGCCAGCCTCGATCAGTGCCTTTGTTGCCTCGCCAGTTGCTACATTTCCGACGATAACCTGCAGATCCGGATAAGCAGCCTTGATCTCCTTTAATGTGTTAATGATGTTCTTAGAATGACCATGTGCAGAGTCGATTACGATACAATCTACCTTTGCATTTACCAGTGCGGTTACACGTTCCATTACATTCTTTGTGATGCCGACAGCTGCACCGCACAAAAGACGTCCCTGTCCATCCTTTGCAGACATTGGATACTTGATCTGCTTCTCAATATCCTTGATGGTGATAAGTCCCTTCAAATTGAAATCATCATCAACGATCGGAAGCTTCTCCACTCTTGCCTTTGCCAAAATTTTCTTTGCTTCTGCAAGGGTAACGCCCTCTTTTGCAGTTACCAGATTCTCACTGGTCATAACCTCACGAATCTTGCGGGAGAAATCCTCCTCGAACTTTAAGTCACGGTTTGTGATGATTCCTACAAGCTTTCTGCCCTCGGTGATCGGTACACCAGAGATGCGGAACTTGCTCATCAGTGCGTCAGCATCTTCGAGAGTATGATCTGGGGAAAGATAGAATGGATCGGTAATAACGCCATACTCGGAACGCTTTACCTTATCAACCTCCTCAGCCTGTGCTTCAATAGACATGTTCTTATGGATGATACCGATACCACCCTGACGCGCGATGGCAATTGCCATACGATGCTCGGTAACGGTGTCCATACCGGCGCTCATCATCGGGATATTTAACTGAATCTTCTTTGTTAAATGTGTTGTTAAATCAATCATGTTCGGAGTTACCTCAGAATACTGAGGAACCAACAGGACATCATCAAATGTGATGCCATCACCAATAATCTGACTCATGTCTACTATACCTCTCTCTTTTGATTAAATGTTATTAAGTTGTTAGTTCTTTGCCGTAATGCTTTGGTCGATCATGACCTTTCTCGGTGCTGCACTCTTCATGCACTTGAGAAGATTGTCGTTCGGCTCGATAACATATACGAACTTGCCTGTCTCGTCAGAGTATGCAATTCCGTAGGTATTGGCATCGGCTTTTCCGGAAGAAAAATCAACTACCTTTACCTGATTGTTACCCTTGATGTAATCGAATTCATGGGACTTCATGGAAGCCATCTTTTCGATCTTCTGGATGTCCAGCTTCTTCATACGCTTACGGGTGCGCTGCGAAAGAATGCGGTCAATTGCCAACTCGTTTGTGACAAATACATATTCATACTCAACATGCAGACGCGCATTTCCGAAGTAAGCTGCTGCTGCCGCGGCTAGCAGAGCAATAAATCCAAATGGACTGATCACACTAACATAAAACGCAATCAGAAACAGCACGACAATACCGATGTAGAACGGAACCGTGAGCGGAGACTTTTTGCGCTTTACAAGCCACTCAGCATAAATATCATTATTCATACCTTCTCTCCTTTCATCCTGCCTGGCAGCAGGGAAGATATTTAAGATATTATATATTACTTTGATGAATTTTAAAAGACCTTTTTTTAACTTTTTTGAAGGAATGGAGGATTTTTGTGGAAAGATACCGAAAAAAGCAGAAAAAAACTACTTCTCTTCAATTATAGTGATAATAATGATAATACCCACGGATTCGGAATCCGCAGCTTTGCTTCGCAAACGACTACATCCTCATGATTGAGCGGTTCCTTTCCCCTCTCTAATTAGTGATAATACCCACGGATTGCTTTGCTTCGCTCTCGCAATCCTACAGGCATTCGGAATCCGCAGCTTTGCTTCGCAAAACCGCTCCTTCCTCATGTCTGGGCGATTAGTAAAAAGGCGGCTGCCGTCTCATGCAAGCATGAACGGCTGCCGCCTTTTTCTAATCTGGTATTATCACATCATTCCGCCCATACCAGCGCCTGCCGGTGCTGCCGGGGTTTCTTCCTTAATGTTTGCAACTACAGACTCAGTTGTCAGTAAGGTAGAAGCTACGCTTGTTGCATTCTGCAAAGCACTTCTTGTAACCTTAGCCGGATCCAGGATACCTGCCTCGATCATATCAACATAAGTCTCATTGTAAGCATCATAGCCTACACCATCCTTTGCCTCACGAACGTTGTTGATGATAACAGCGCCCTCAAGACCTGCATTGCTTGCAATGTGGAACAGAGGAGCTTCGAGTGCTTTCATGATGATCTTTGCACCAGTCTTCTCGTCACCCTCAAGGGTAGCAACCAACTCAGCAACCTTCTTGGAAGCCTCGATATATGCGGTACCACCACCTGCAACGATACCTTCCTCAACAGCTGCTCTTGTTGCATTCAATGCATCTTCCATACGCAGCTTGCATTCCTTCATCTCTGTCTCGGTAGCTGCACCGACACGGATAACTGCTACACCACCTGCTAACTTTGCAAGACGCTCCTGCAGCTTCTCCTTATCAAACTCAGAAGTAGTCTCAGCAAGCTGACCCTTGATCTGAGCAACTCTCGCCTCGATGTCAGCCTTCTGTCCGCAGCCATCAACGATAACGGTATTCTCCTTCTGAACCTTTACAGACTTTGCACGACCGAGCATATCGATTGTAGCATCCTTTAATTCGTAGCCCAGATCAGAAGAAATTACAGTACCGCCAGTTAAGATTGCGATATCCTGCAGCATCTCTTTTCTGCGATCACCATATCCAGGTGCCTTTACACCAACTACCTGGAAGGTTCCTCTTAACTTATTTACGATCAGTGTGGTCAGCGCCTCACCCTCGATATCCTCAGCGATGATCAACAACTTTGCACCTGCCTGAACGATCTGCTCCAATAATGGAAGAATCTCCTGAATGTTAGAAATCTTCTTATCGGTGATCAAGATGTATGGATTATCCAGAACTGCTTCCATCTTCTCCATATCTGTTGCCATATATGCGGATACATAACCTCTGTCAAACTGCATACCTTCTACCAGATCCAACTCAGTCTTCATGGTCTTGGATTCCTCGATGGTGATAACACCGTCCTTGGAAACCTTCTCCATCGCGTCTGCAACCAACTCACCTACAGACTCATCTGCTGCGGAAATTGCTGCAACCTTTGCAATCTGTGCCTTACCGGAAATCGGCTGGCTCATTCTTGCGATCTCTGCTACTGCAACGTCAGATGCCTTCTTCATACCCTTTCTTAAAACGATCGGGTTAGCACCTGCTGCCAGATTCTTCATACCTTCATTGATCATTGCCTGAGCAAGTACGGTAGCGGTCGTAGTACCATCACCGGCAACATCGTTTGTCTTGGTAGCTACTTCCTTAACCAGCTGTGCACCCATATTCTCGAATGCATCCTCTAATTCGATCTCCTTTGCGATAGTAACACCATCATTTGTGATTAACGGAGTTCCATAAGACTTATCCAGAACAACATTTCTTCCTTTTGGTCCGAGAGTTACTCGAACGGTATTTGCCAGTTTATTTACACCAGTCTCTAAGGCTGCTCTTGCTTCTGCGCCATATTTAATTTCCTTAGCCATGATTTTATTCCTCCTGTCACTGTTTCAATTCAATTCAACAAAATGCGATTGTTTCAACTTGCATCAATTCCAATCATCTCTGAGCAAATCTTTAAATTTGCCACAGACAATTCCAATCACTTATTCAACAATTGCAAGAATATCATTCTGCTTTACAACGATATACGTCTCATCCCCAAGCTTTACCTCTGTTCCGGCATACTTGGAATAAATAACGGTCTGACCGACCTTTACCTGCATCGTTACTTCCTTGCCATCAACAACTCCGCCAGGACCAACTGCGATAATCTCAGCCTGCTGCGGCTTTTCTTTCTCAGAACCCGGAATTACGATACCGGACTTTGTAGTGGTTTCTGCTGCGACCTGCTTTAATACAACTCTGTCACCTAAAGGTACTAACTTCATAATGGAAACCTCCTTAATAACTATTCTACTTTATCATAGATCTTATTTTTTATCTTATGTTGCATTGCTAGCACTCGTTTAATCTGAGTGCTAACGATGACATTGTTTATAATACCGATTTTACCAGAATATTGCAACCCTGTATACTGGCGTATATTATGCCGAATCTTTTATTTTTTCTTGTTTTCTTGCTTTTTCTGTTATTTTTCTGTTATTTTCTTTTCTTATACAAAACTTGTATTTAGTCTTTCCATTTTGCCCAAAATAGAGTATACTGACTGTGATATCCATATGATACCGAACAGCAAAAAGTGAAAAATGCTGTGCAAATGAAGTATCATTGGCAAAAAAGTTTAGGAAAGGAGTTTGCTATGGTTAAGTTTATGAATAAGGTGACCAAGCTGGCACTCAAAACCGCTGCCGTATGTACGGGAATTGCAGCCGGTGCCGCACTGCTGCACAAGTACGTGAAGATTCAGTCAAATTGCGGTGAATGTAAATCAAAGGAAGATAATTTTGATGAGGATCTTGATGGCGGAAATGAAACGATCAATGCTGCCGGATCTGCAAACACAAAGGAAAATGCTGAAGAATTTGATGCAATCTCATCCGATGAGGCAACTGAATCTTCCAATCGACGCTATATCAACATCCACGTAACCAGTCAGGACAGTGATGTAGACATCAGCTTTGATAAAGGTCAGCTTTTTGACGATGCTGCCAAATTGGTATCCGATGCCTCTCAGCTTGCCAAAAATTTAAAACCAGGCTCTCATAACAGCGAAGAAAAAGCAGATGCGAACGCAGAAAATGAAAAAACTCAGGATTGCCTGTCAGAGGATGCTCATTTGGACTTCAAAGATATGGATGCAAGCAACGACATCGCATATCTTGATATTAAAGATCTTGGTGTTGACATTGATGAGGATTTAAGTGAAAGCGTTTCCGATTTGTATACAGCGGATGGAATTGAGGAAGTTCCCGTAAATTCTTCAATTCACTTGTGATAAAATCCATTTTTACGGAAAAAACGACCGGAAAACCGGTCGTTTTTTGTTGCCCTGAATTTACTCCTATGACTCTTCATCAGGCATTTTTCTTTTTGTCATCCAACTCCATGATACCATTTGTCTTGGTCATCGCTCTCGGAATGGAATCCTTGGAATTTTTCCACGGTGCATCCTTAAAACGGTAGTCGAATTTGTCCGCAAACCAGTCAAGTTCTTCTGCCAAACGCTTCATATTATCCAGATATAGCTTTCCTGTAATCTCAGTAAACTCGTCAAGTTCCTTTTGATTCAAGCACTTTGCGCCTTCTTTTAAAAGATCACCATAATGTTCGGTACAAAATCCCTTACCCTTAGCATAAAGCTCACGGAATGCAGAATCGCTCTTCCACGTCGCTACTACGGTATGCAAATAACGATCAAAGGTGTTATTGATACGGTCGCAGATAAAACAGGACTTATTCAGTTCATCAATATAATCGGTCAGCGGATTGCTTGTCTCTTTCTTGAAGAAAGATGCCTTCTTCGGCGGCATCTTCATGCGCTTTTCGATCTCTTTGTTTGTGCGGTCGATATGCGTCTTTAAAACCAGGGCCAGACCCAGCTTGTTATTCTGATCAAACACCATTTTCATGTGTGTCTTGCAAAAACCAAGCCGGTCTGTCTCCATGCGGATATCATCCTCCATATAACTCGGACCCATGGTGAACTCGACTGCATTATTCTCAAGAAGCGTCTTCATTGCACAAATCGGGCACTCACTGTCCATGGCAAACGCATCGTTGATCGGAATGGTATACAGTTTTTCTTTCATGCTCTTTCTTCCTTTATTTTGGCAGCTTAAAGCTAGACTTCAAGGAAACGATACGGTTAAATACAGGCTTTCCTTCCACGGAATCCTTGCAGTCTACGCAGAAGAAGCCATTGCGCACGAACTGGAAGCTGTCATAAATCTTTGCGTCCTTTAATGCCGGCTCCATTACGCAGTCCTTCAGGACAGTCAGAGAATTCGGATTGAAATTCAAGGTGCCATCATCATTTAACT
The DNA here is from genome assembly GCA_963652495.1 of uncultured Oscillospiraceae bacterium. GTDB lineage: Bacteria > Bacillota > Clostridia > Lachnospirales > Lachnospiraceae > Anthropogastromicrobium. The sequence goes on along the minus strand of CAVJTU010000044.1, from coordinate 8,657 downwards.
TGCCCTTCTCCTCATCAATCAAATTCTCATACAGGCGAACCTCAGTATGGAATGCCGTCTTTGCAGCTACCCAGTGAATGGTTCCCTTTACCTTGCGGCCGTCCGGACTGTTGCCTCCCTTGGATGCCGGATCATAAGTTCCATGAACCTCGATCACATTGCCATTCTCATCCTTTACGCAGCCGGTACATTTTACAAAATACGCATTCATCAAACGTACTTCATTGCCTGGGAACATACGGAAATACTTCTTCGGCGGCTCCTCCATGAAGTCCTCTGCTTCAATATAAAGTTCTCTTCCAAACGGAATCTTTCTGCTTCCAAGCTCCGGATTCTCAAGGTTATTGACAGCATCAAGTTCTTCCATCTGATCTTCCGGATAATTGTCAATGATCAGCTTAATCGGATTCAATACAGCCATCACTCTGGAACGTTTCAGCTTCAAATCCTCACGGATACAGTACTCAAGCATTGCATAGTCAACAGAAGAATTTGCCTTTGACACGCCGCACAGATCAACAAACATGCGAATGGACTCTGGTGTGAAGCCACGTCTTCTCAGTGCGCTGATGGTAACAAGACGCGGATCATCCCAACCGTCTACTACGCCATCCTCAACAAGCTTCTTAATATAACGCTTTCCGGTAACAACATTTGTCAGATACAGCTTTGCAAACTCGATCTGTTTTGGCGGCATCTCAAATTCACATTCCCTTACGACCCAGTCGTACAGCGGGCGATGATCCTCAAATTCCAGTGTACAGATAGAATGCGTAATGTGCTCAATTGCATCCTCGATTGGATGCGCAAAATCATACATCGGGTAGATGCACCACTTGTCACCGGTATTGTGGTGAGTCAGATGAGCCACACGGTAGATAACTGGATCTCTCATGTTCATGTTCGGGGATGCCATGTCGATCTTTGCACGAAGTACCTTCTCACCGTCAGCATACTTACCATTTTTCATCTCCTCGAACAGCTGTAAGTTCTCTTCGACGCTTCTGTTGCGATAAGGGCTCTCCTTACCCGGCTCCGTCAAAGTTCCTCTATACTCGCGAATCTGTTCAGCAGTCAGATCACAAACAAAAGCCTTTCCCTTCTTGATCAGAAATACGGCATACTCATACATCTGCTCAAAGTAATCAGATGCAAAGAACAGTCTGTCCTCAAAATCAGCTCCCAGCCACTTTACATCCGCGGTGATAGACTCAACAAACTCAGTCCTCTCCTTTGTCGGATTCGTATCATCAAAACGCAGGTTGAACTTTCCATTATACTCCTTTGCCAGTCCGCTGTTCAACAAAATAGACTTAGCATGTCCAATGTGCAGATAACCGTTCGGCTCCGGTGGAAATCTTGTCTGAACATGGTCGTACGTTCCCTCCGCCAGATCTTTGTCAATGATCATCTCTATAAAATTTTTAGAGACAGTTGCCTTTTCTTCTTTATTCTCTTCCAGGACAATCTCTTTATTTTCCATAGTAGTCTTCTTCCTCCTTTATTCAGGCGCAACGCCACTTAACTATTAAGATATGTCAAAGGGCTTTAAATGTCAACCTTTTCTCGAATCTTTTCGTTCACGAAATTCCTATTCCGCAAAATTTCACGTTTCGCGTGAACTGCAATACAAAAAAGACTCCCTGATTTCTCAGAAAGCCTTACCAAAAAGCTGATGACGGGACTCGGACCCGTGACCTCCTCATTACCAATGAGGTGCGCTACCACCTGTGCCACATCAGCTTATTTTATTTTACCGACAAGCAACTCCTCCAACTGTCCGGAAGCACTCATCGAAAGCTGATGACGGGACTCGGACCCGTGACCTCCTCATTACCAATGAGGTGCGCTACCACCTGTGCCACATCAGCTTATTTTATTTTACCGACAAGCAACTCCTCCAACTGTCCGGAAGCACTCATCGAAAGCTGATGACGGGACTCGGACCCGTGACCTCCTCATTACCAATGAGGTGCGCTACCACCTGTGCCACATCAGCTTGTCTGTCGAACTTCGTTTGTTTCGCTCGACACGCACTACTATACTACTTTATAACCACTTTGTCAACGCTTTTTTCAAGTTTTTTTATTTTTATTAAAAAAGGTATCAATTTCACCTTTTGTTCAGTTAATAACTTGAATTGTATCTAAACTTTTACCAGGCACACATTTTTTTGCAAGTGTATGCCCGGTAATCCACGTTTATCCAACAGCTGGAAGATAATTTCAAACATGAGATGATGTTGGAGTCAAAAGGCTTTCTGACCTTTTGATCCTGGTATCATGAGATATTCTAATTAAGAACGTCTCTGTCTTACGATCTCGTATGCCAGTACGCCCATTGCTACGGATGCGTTCAGGGAATCAATGTCACCCTTCATCGGAATGGAGGCTACCATATCACAGTGCTCTTTTACGAGTCTGGATACGCCTTCTCCTTCATTTCCTATGACAAGACCGATTGGTCCCTTTAAATTCAGGGAATACATTTCCTCGCCGTCCATATCGGCGCAGACAAACCACATTCCCTCTTTCTTCAAATCTTCCATTACGGAGACCAGATTCGTTACCTTTGCAACCGGTGTATAGTTGACCGCACCTGCAGAGGTACGTGCAACCGTCGCCGTCAGACCGACTGCTCTGCGCTTTGGAATGATGACACCGTGTGCGCCCGCCTGGTTTGCAGTACGTATGATGGCCCCCAAATTATGCGGATCCTCGATGCCGTCAAGCAGTACAATAAACGGTGCCTCGCCCTTCTTCTTTGCATTCTCCAAAATATCAGAGACCTCTGCATACTCACATGCTGCACAGTATGCGATGACACCCTGATGATTTTTTGTCTCGGACAGCTGATCCAGACGTTCTCTCTTTACGTACTGCACCATTGTATCCTGCTTCTTTGCCTCGCGCAGAATTGTCTTTACCGGGCCATCCTGACAACCATCCAATACAAACAGTCTGTCAACAGTCTTTCCGCTGCGAAATGCTTCGAGAACCGCATTGCGGCCCTCTGTCAATGATTCATGGTATCCCATCTTTATTCCTTAATCCTTTCCTTTTTAATGGCTGCTTTTGCATCCTCTTTTCTGTCTGCCTGTTTTTCTGTATTTGTCTGCATATCCCCGCCATTTGCACTTAGCGTACTATGCACATCATTCAGTTCAAGCACACCAGTACGCAAAAAGCCCTCTAAGAGAAGATCAAGCAAACGATTCGTCTCTCCATTTAAATACAGATAGCCGCAGAGTGCCTCCAATCCTGTCGCATGGCGATAGTCCGACATTGTGGCATTTTTCGCCTTCGTGAAGGATCGCGCATTGCGTCCTCTGCGATACGCAGACGCTTCTTCCTCTGTTAAAAGCGGTGCGATTGCAAATGCAATCGCCGCCTGTGAGGAAGCCCGACACACGCCGCTTGCCTGCTTATTGAGCTTATCCACCTGCGTATTTCCGCGGCTTACAAAGATTGTGCGCACAACCATATCGTAAATGCCGTCACCAATGTAAGCCAATACAAGCGGTGAATACTCATGCGCAGGCATCTGCTTTAAGACAAACTTCTGACGAATCTGGTCAAGCAGTTCTTGATTTTGTTCCATTTATCTGTGTTCCTCTTTCAATAAATAACGATAATGATTCAGCTTCAACGCTCCATTCCTGCACAAACTTATACGCGTTTCCAGGTAACGCCCTGTCTGGTATCCTCAAGAAGAATTCCCTTGTCTGCCAGTTCCTTGCGAATCTCGTCGGCACGAGCAAAGTTCTTTGCCTTTCTTGCCTGCTTACGTTCCTCAATCAACGCTTCGATATCCGCATCAAGAAGTTCTTCTTTCTTCTCAATGGTGATTCCCAAAATATCGCAAAGCTGCTTTAAAATGTCATAAAGAGACTTTGTAGCAGCGCCGGACATTGCATCATCCTTGTTGGTGTTGACATATTTTACAAGTTCAAAGATCGCAGCAATGGCATCCGCAGTATTGAAATCATCCTCCATAGATGCTTCAAACTTGCCAACATACTTCTTTGCCTCTTCTACTAATGTGGTTTCCTCAGCAGTCAGCTCGCCCTCCTTGGATGCCTGATTCTGTAACCATGCAGCACAGGTTAAAATACGCTCAAGACCATTCTTTGCGGCCTCCATCAGCTCTGCGCTGAAATTCAACGGACTTCTGTAATGTGCGCTTAACATAAAGAAACGAAGTACCTGAAGATCATACTTTTTCTCAATGTCTCTTACTAACAGGAAATTTCCTAAGGACTTACTCATCTTCTTGTTGTCAATGTTTAAGAAGGCATTGTGCATCCAGTAATGAGAAAACTCTTTTCCATTGCATGCCTCGCTCTGTGCAATTTCGTTTTCATGATGCGGGAAGATCAGATCCTCACCGCCGGCATGGATATCAATCTGCTCGCCCAGATACTTCTTGGACATAACGGAACACTCGATATGCCAGCCCGGACGTCCATCGCTCCATGGAGATGTCCAGTATGGCTCGCCCTCCTTCTTTGGCTTCCACAATACGAAATCAAGAGGACTCTCCTTTTCCTCTTCTCCGCTGACCTTCAAATCACGAAAACCAGACTGCAGATCGTCCAGATTTTTGTGGGACAGCTTACCATACTCCTTAAAGCTGGCAGTACGGAAATAAACAGTGCCATTCTTCTCGTAAGCGTGACCTTTTTCGATTAATGTGCTGATCATATCGATCATACCGTCAATCTCCTGTGTTGCGAGCGGGTGAGTGGTTGCCGGCTTTACATTCATGCCTGCCATATCCTGCTTGCACTCTTTGATGAAGCGCTCTGAGATAACGGATGCATCTACGCCCTCCTCGTTTGCCTTTTTGATGATCTTATCGTCTACATCAGTAAAATTAGAAACATAATTTACCTCGTAACCCTTATACTCCATATAACGGCGAACGGTATCGAATACGATCATCGGACGTGCGTTTCCAATATGAATGTAGTTGTATACGGTCGGTCCGCACACATACATCTTTACCTTTCCCGGCTCAAGCGGTTTAAATTCTTCCTTTTTCTTCGTTAATGTATTATAGATTTCCATATCGATTCCTTTCTTCGTTTCTGATTCATTTGGGATTTCTCTACTTTGCGGTAAAGTTCTCTGTACTGCTTCTTAAGCTGGTCAATATCCGCAAGCACCGGATCCGGCAGATGTACCTGATCGAGATCGCTCTGCGGCAAACGAACATTGTCGCGCTTGACCACGCGGCCCGGAACACCTACAACCGTAGAATTTGGTGGAACGGGCTTTAGCACAACGCTTCCCGCACCGATCTTGCAATTATCTCCGATGGTAATGGATCCAAGAACCTTCGCACCAGCACTGATCATGACATTGTTTCCAATAGTTGGATGACGCTTTCCGTGTTCTTTTCCGGTACCGCCAAGTGTAACACCCTGATACAGCGTAACATTATCGCCGATCTCAGTCGTCTCGCCAATCACAACACCGTGACCATGATCAATAAACAATCCCTTGCCAATTTTAGCTCCCGGATGGATTTCGATGCCCGTTCTTCGTGCTGTCCACTGGGAAACCATACGCGCTGCAAAATAATGTTTTTTGAGATAGAGCTTGTGTGCAAAGCGATACCACAATATTGCCCAGAAGCACGGGTATAAAAATACCTCGGCCGTTGAATTAATCGCCGGATCTCGCTCTCTGATCAACCGTATTTCATCGAGTACATATTGAACAATTCTCATACAACTCCCTTCCAGCTTCGAAAATATTTGTCCGCATTTTTGATACCTACGACTTGCTCCACTGCTTCGCAGTTCTTGCAAGTCTGCAAGCATTCGAATTCGCTGATTTCCTTCGGAAATCGCTGCATTCTCATTCTTGTTCGGTTTCCAAGGTCAAAAACAGTTTCGTGCAAGCACGAACTGTTTTGACTTTGGAAACCTTGTATCAAAAAAGAAAGTCCCCTGGCAAAAGCCAGGAGACGAAAATTTTCCGCGGTTCCACTCCTGTGAGAGCATATCCATGCTGACACTTATGCTGCAAAAGCAGCCGGCAATAACGCAGCCAGCGTGTCGTGCTAGTATCGTAATATTCACACAACCGGCTCCCGGATGCACTTCCTGTCGCACTCCATGAAACAGACTTCCAGCCATGGCCTGCTCTCTCTGACACTTTTTGCAACAGTACTCTTTCCGTTCAAAGCTTTTCCGAAGCATTTTATTGTTTATGATGCCTGACTGCCTGACAACGTTCCTACATCAACACGTATCAGTCTGCCTGTTCACTGCTTTCCAGTGCTTCATCATTTCTAGTGTTACTATATGTGATGTTTGCCGATTTGTCAACCTTTTTTGGCTTCTTTGCTTTCGGATAAATCTTAGAAAGTGCCTCATCATCATAATTTTCATCAAACCACTGCTGTACCACATTACTCGCCGGAACATTATTCCCACGCTCTTCCTGACGAATCAATGCCGCCGCAGATACCAGACTGTCCACCGCCATGAATACAATCAGACACCACGTCAGAATCTTTCCAATCTTCATCGGGATTTTTTCAATCCATTTTGATAAAATCGGATATAGTCCCTTTAGCCACACAACACCCGCAATGCCCCAGAAAAAGCAAAACAGCAGATTGATCCGGCCGCCGATATTGAACATAAAACCGCTGTAGTCCCAGAAAATCTTTCCAAATACGATCTCAGTAAATACGCTGCACAGATATTCATAGACACCGCCCAGTACAGTTCCCATCGCAAAGATAAATGAGGTTGAGCGCCTTCTGTAGTTGTATAACAGTGAAGTAGCCACAACAATCGCAAAACCCCACACAATGCTAAACGGGCCCCACACAACGCTGCTTCTGCTCATCCAATAGCCCATTGTAATACGGCAGAATGCAGTCTCAATCAGATCCCCGGCAAATGCACCGATAAAAAAGAGCAACGCCAGCTTATAAAAGCTGCTGCCTTCAGCAAATACTGTTGTCTTTGCCTTCTCCAGACGTTCACTCTGATTGATCGCCGGATATGCCTTCTCCACACGCATCAGGATATGTTTTTCAATCCATCTTCCAAAACGCTTTTTTCTGGTGTAAAGCTCATTATCGATCTTCTGAATGGTATCATTTCGTTTTGCACTGCCGCGAATGATGTATGTTGATCCCAACACATCCACTGCCAGCACGCCAAGAAGCGCCCACAGCGCAATCTGCATGATCAAAGGCGGCAGCATATGGTACAGCTTCATCAGCACCGGTGTGACAAATTTTACGGATAAAACACCCAGCACGCCCCACAAAATGGAATACTGAAGACAGATATAACCATCCAGGTTCCATTTTTTTGAAGAATAATCCCACCATTTCTTGCGATCGATTTTCTCCAATATCTTTCCGGTAAACCACTCAAGAAGCGTACAAACTCCCAGACAGCCCAGAAACAAAATCGGCAGTTCATCAAACAGTTCCGGAAAACCAAGTGTTATGATAACCGCTGCAAATCCATATACAATGCAAAGCGGGCTGTTTAACATACCTCTATTCATGAATTTGCGGTATTTCAGCACACAGAAGCACGTTTCCGCGATCCATCCCAGAAATGAATATACAAAAAAGAGCCAGAGACATCCGAAAATATCAATTCCTCCCATTATTTCCTTATTATCCTTTCAAATTTAATCGAATCAAATGATGTTGGGTCAAAATGCCTTTTGACCCCTTTGATACCAGATTGCGAATATCCGCTTGACTTGGGGCATCTCGCCGCCAAGTCAGGTCGCGACCCGCAAACTGCAATATTTTGCAGCTTAGCTTCTGCAGCCGCCACAGCCGCCGCAGCCAATATTGCCATCTATGTAAAATTCCGGCTTATCAATTAAACATACTGCCTGCGAGGAGATGCCCTCTCCTGTTCCGGTAAAGCCAAGGCCTTCCTCTGTCGTAGCCTTGACGTTGACCTGATCGAATTCCAGATGAAGTGCCTCTGCAATATTTTTTCTCATTTGCTCACGATATCCGGCAAGCTTCGGTCGCTGTGCGATAACCGTCGCATCAATGTTGCTGATGTAATAGCAATTTTCCTCCAGAAGCTCTCCCACTTTCTTTAACAATTCTATGCTGGATGCACCTTTATATGCCGGATCGGTGTCCGGAAAATGCTGACCGATATCGCCAAGGGCTGCCGCACCGAGCAGTGCATCCATGATCGCATGAAGAAGCACATCCGCATCTGAATGGCCAAGCAGCCCTTTCTCATACGGAATCTCCACGCCGCCTAAGATCAATTTGCGTCCCTCCACGAGACGATGCACATCATATCCCATACCAACTCTCATATCCAATAACCTTACCTTTCCCTATTTTTATATGTGATTCAACTCTTTGCATAATTCGATTTTCTTGCGAAATCACAGCTGTTCCTTATCATGATGTTGGGGTCAAAAGGCATTTTGCAAGCAAGCTTGCATCGGCTTTTTGACCCTAGTATCTTATCATACCATGATTAGCATATATTTTCTACGGTCATCCCATAAAAATTTTTGAAAATTTTCTTAAAATTCGCTTGACATTTTCTGCAAGATACGTTATACTTTCCTTCGTCGAGGGGTCTTAGCTCAGCTGGGAGAGCATCTGCCTTACAAGCAGAGGGTCATAGGTTCGAG
>CAVJTU010000043.1:0-26164 GCA_963652495.1 uncultured Oscillospiraceae bacterium | reverse complement strand
TGCTGTTTTCGTAGAATCAGGAAGCTCCCGCTTCTATAAGCGGGGGTACGTTCACTTTGATAGACAACATCTTGTAGAAATGATGGGAAGAATATGGTTCTTATGACAAAAAGAGAGGAACCATGTTTTTTGTTACGTTTTTATAACGGAAGTGTAAAATCTGCTGCCCTTGGGCGGTGGGATGTAAGTGCAGCAATGAAGCATTGAAGAAAAAGGAGATTGAATTAAAGAAATATGGAATTTATTCATAAATCAATATTGCTTGATGAGGTGATTGAAAATCTGAACATCCGCGAGGATGGATGCTATGTGGACGGCACACTCGGTGGTGCCGGTCATTCCTTTTCAATCTGCTCTCACTTGGGCGAGGGAGGAAGACTTGTCGGCATTGATCAGGATGCGGACGCAATCAAGGCGGCCACAAAGCGCCTTGAGCCGTATCAGGACAAGGTGAATATTGTGCGAAGCAATTATGTAAACTTTGACACCGTTTTGGATGAACTTGGGATTGGTCAGGTAAATGGCATCCTTTTGGATCTTGGTGTATCTTCCTATCAGCTTGATGAGGCTTCGCGTGGTTTTACGTATCGCGAGGATGTTATGCTTGACATGCGTATGGATCAGCGCAGTCCAAAGACAGCTGCGGATATTGTCAATGAGTACAGTGAGATGGAACTGTATCGGATGATCCGCGATTACGGCGAGGATCGTTTCGCAAAAAATATTGCCAAGCATATCGTGCGCGCACGCGAGAGAAAGCCGATCGAGACAACGGGTGAGCTGTGTGAGATCATTAAGGCAGCAATTCCGGCGAAGATGCGTGCTGGCATCGGTCATCCGGCAAAGCAGACCTTTCAGGCACTTCGCATTGAGTTAAATCACGAACTGGATGTATTAACGCAGTCGATTGACCGCATGATTGATCGTTTGGCACCGGGCGGACGTCTATGTATCATTACATTTCATTCATTGGAAGACCGCATTGTGAAAACAAGATTTCGCATCAATGAAAATCCATGCATCTGTCCACCGGGTTTTCCGGTGTGCGTGTGCGGACGTATTTCAAAGGGAAAGGTGATTACCAGAAAGCCGATTCTGCCTTCAGAACAGGAACTGGAGGAGAATAGCCGATCTAAGAGCGCAAAGCTTCGCGTTTTTGAAAAGATATAAAGATGTTGGGGTCAAAAGGCATTTTGACTCTGGTATCATATAAAATAACAGGATTAATACGTAATAGAAAGCGGATTCTATAGAAATTCCTATAGAAATGAAGTAGAAAGGACTGGAGTTATGCAGAAAGGGAAACCGAAAAATACATACCGTGAGCGAGAAGCCGCAGGCGGAACTTATGCGGACAAACGGGTGCCGGAACTTGAACGGCAGCGTCAGGTGCGTATCAGAAGACTCCAGGAACTGGAGCGTCAGCAAATTGCATTGCATAAGCAGCGGCTGATTAATGGTGTTCTTATACGGCGGCGCGATTCGAGAGCATATGATATTCCAACTATGCTGGCAGCACTGTTCACCGCAGGGCTTTTGCTTGTGATGGCGTTGGTTTATGTGGGGAGGAATGCAGAACTAAATGCAAGTAACAAGACGGTGGCATCGTTGAAGCAGGAGTATGAGCAGATTAAGACGGACAATGACAACCGGGAGGCTTTGCTCGATGCTTCGGTAGATGTCCAGGCGATTTACCAGACTGCGACAGAGCGGCTTGGCATGAGCTATCCGGAAAAGCATCAGGTAATCGCTTATCACAAAACAGAAGGTGGGTACGTTGCACAATATGAAGACATTCCGCAGTAACAGTAAGATAGAAAATGACAAGAGAAAAAATGCAATTGGTCATAAGACAGACAGCAGTACAGTTATGAATGACGACGAAAGGAATATGAAAAAAGGGAAAAAAAGGAGAAAGAAGTCGCCGAGAAGAGTGTACAATGATAAGGCAAAAAAGGATACCGGGAAGTTGGCAAGCCGCATCAACCTCAGAATGAAGATTGTTTCAGGGGGTGTCGCGGCTTGTATGACATTATTAGTGGTCTACATTGGAGTACGTTCTGTAACGACAAATGAGGAGTATGAACGGAAAGCACTTAGCCAGATGAACTATAGCAGCTCTACATTGGTAGCGAAATCAGGAGAGATTTACGATGCGAATATGACACCGATTGCAGTCAGCGATCGTGTGTATATATTGATTCTTGACCCAAAGGTAATTCTTGAAACGGAGGAAATTTCCGGACGAAAGGGAACAATCAATGCGACAGTACAGGCGATTGCTCAGTGCTTTGATCTGGATGCGGATGAGATAAAAGATGCCATCATGGAATCGGCAGATAAAAATTATCTGCGCTATGTGCCAAGTGGCTCCAGCAGCAAAAAATATCTGGTCACAGAGGCGCAGAAAGAGGCTTTTGATGCACTTGAGGCAGAGATAAACGGCACGTCAGAAACCAAAGCTTTGGCAACCGCAGAAGAAGAGACATCCTCTGATGAAGAAAGTTCAACTGAGTCAGGATCGGAAGAGGCTTCGACCACCCAATCTGCGACTGCTTCCGCCGCAGCAGAGGATGACGAGACGAAGGGTGCAAAGGTAGTCGGTGTGTGGTTTGAGACTGAGTACCAACGCTATTATCCGTATGGAGATCTAGCAAGCAAGGTTATCGGTTTTACAACAAAGGACAGCACTGAGGGTATCTGGGGGCTGGAGAGTTATTATAATGAAGAACTTCGTGGAACCAATGGTCGAAGCTACAGCTACATTGACAGCAATGAAAATCTGATCAGCGAGGTCATTGAGCCAACGGACGGATATTCGCTGGTATCGACAATTGACATGAATCTTACAAAGATTATCAGCGATACGGCAAAAAAATGGATCAATGAGACGGATGAGAATGGGGAGAAGATTCGTAAAACAAAGAGCTACAGCATTCTTGCAATGGATCCGAATACCGGCGCAATCAAAGCGATGGTGACAGATACCGATTATGACTTGAACAATCCAAGCGATCTGACTCGCTTTTATACAGAAGAAGAACTGGAGACGTTTGCAAATAATGAGAAAATGTCCGAGGAATATGCAGATTATCTGGAGAAAGAAAAAGAAAAGTTAAAAGAGGCAAGCTCTGACAGTGATTCTTCAACAGATGCTGCAGCGGAGACGGATTCGTTAAAGATCGCAATGCTGTCGCCGTATGCCGCTTATCTGGATGAGGATGGCGCGTGGGATCATGAGAACTATCCGACTACGACAGATGTGCAGAATGAGATCTGGCGAAATGGTATCATCAGTAACTCCTTCGAGCCTGGCTCCACCGGAAAGGTTCTTACCTACGCGGCGGCAATTGAAGAGGGACTGATCGAAGAGGATACCATGTTTGATGACAGCGAGGGTTACTTAACCATTGGAAGAACCATGGTAAAGTGTCATAATTATGCAACAGGCGGCTGCGGCATTATCAGTGCAAAGGATGCGGTTGCCCAATCGTGCAATGTGGCTTTTATGGAAATCGGAAAGCTATTGGGTTCTGAGACCTTTGTGAAGTATCAGCAGCTTCATAATTTCGGTCAGAAGACAGGAATTGATCTGCCGGGAGAGGCTAGCTGTGAAGGTCTGTTGTATACTGCTGATCAGCTTGGTGAGCTTGAGCTGGCAACGAGTGCATTTGGTCAGTGTTATAATGTGACGATGATTCAGATGGCGGCTGCTTTCTGTGCGGATATTAATGGTGGTTATTACTATAAGCCATATACGGTTGAGAGCATTCTTGATCAGGATGGAAACGTAGTAGAATCTGTTAAGCCGACGCTTGTGCGTCAGGTGATCAGCGAGGAAACCAGTGCAACTGTGCGCAGTGCGCTCGAATTTGCTGTCACTGATGGAACTGTTTATGGTGTGCAGGTTGCAGATAAAGAAAATGGTGTCAAGATGGAGGGGTATGATTTCGGAGGAAAGACCGGAACAGCTCAGAAGCTGCCGCGTTCTGAGGATAAGTACATTATTTCCCTGATTTCCGCAGCACCGATGAGTTCTCCGCAGCTGGTATTGTATGTGGTAGTTGATGAGTATGAGGGAAATGACGAAGATGGAAGTGCACCGGTACAGTATTTGTCCGGTCGCTTGTGGTATGCCATCAAGGATTATATTGGATTGTATTCTGAGTTGGATGCTGATGTGAACAGTTATGACTGGACGGAGTCAACTGAAAATGACAGCATGAATGGTGAATCTATTTTCACGGATTCTGAAGGTGATGATGCAGTACTTCCGGTACCGCCGACAGCAGCAACGACAGAAACGACTGATTCAGCAATAGAGAATCAGGATGATGATATTATTGATCCGGAAGATGCGCTTGTTGATCCGGCAGACGAGAATCAGGTGGCGGATCCTGCTGATGTCATTGAGCTTCCGGCACAGCCTGACGCAAATGCGGATGCAAACGGCGGCGATGAAAATCAGGCAGCAGGAGACGCAAATCAGGATGGTGCGCAGGATTTGCAGCAGTAAGGAAAGATACTATATATAGAAAAGATACCAGGGTCAAAAGGTCAGAAAGCCTTTTGACCCCAACATCATAGAAAAGGAATCTTGAAATGTCCCCGTAAGTCTTGTGGGTTACTTCTATTTCAGGATTCTTTTTTGTATAAATTTGCATATACATAAAAGCAAAGAAAAATAGGAACAATTTGAAGCTGTGAAAATAAGAGACAACTTGAATTTAAATTATAATTCAAACTCAAATTCAGCTTTTCATTCAACTTCAGCATGCCGACAGGAATGCATGCTGCCCCGTCCCGTGCGCACCATGCATAGACGGGGAATCCTTAGGATTTCACTGGCGATTGGTGCAGCGCTTGTTTATCTGTGTGTGCGTCTGGGTGATCTGATGCTGGTACAATCCGCGCATTATCAGGAACTGGCATATGACCTTCATACAAGAGAGCGCCAGCTAAAGGCTATGCGCGGCGAGATTCAGGACCGAAATGGCAAAGTCCTGGCGGCAAACCAGACTGTTTGCACGATTTCATTGATCCACAGTCAGATTAGGGATATCGATGCAGTAGTGACTGCATTATCTGATGTGCTCGGCATGGATGCGGATGCGGTGCGAAAAAAAGCAGAGAAGATTACGGCACGCGAGATCATAAAAACAAATGTAGAAAAGTCAGTTGGCGATGCAATCCGCGAGCTCGACCTGGCAGGTGTAAAGGTGGATGAAGATTATAAACGCTATTATCCATTTGGAAGTCTTGCATCAAAGGTAATTGGATTCACCGGAGCAGACAATCAGGGGATTATTGGACTTGAAGTCTTCTATGATGAGATTCTTCAGGGCATCAATGGCAGCATCTTAACCTATACCGATGCAGCCGGAATTGAGTTGGAAAATACAGCAGAACAGCGTGTGGATCCAATCGCCGGAAATACGCTTCGTTTGACACTTGACTGGAACATTCAAAGCTTTGTCACGCAGGTGTGTTACGAGGCTATGGAGGAGAAGGAGGCAAAGGAAGTTTCCTGCATTGTCATGAATCCGCAAAGCGGCGAGATCTATGCGATGGCAAATGTTCCGGAGTTTGATTTGAATGCTCCATTTGAACTGCCTGAAGGCACTTACTATGAGAATGAACAGCAGCGTCAGGATCTGCTCAACCAGATGTGGCGAAATGCGAACGTCAGCGATACTTATGAGCCGGGCTCCACATTTAAGACGGTCACAGCAGCTGCGGCGCTCGAAGCCGGTGCCGTCACATTTCAGGATACCTTTTCCTGCCCCGGTTTTTTTATTGTTGAGGATAGGCGAATCCGCTGTCACAAGATCAGCGGTCATGGCAGTGAGACATTTTTGCAGGGGATTCAAAATTCGTGCAATCCGGTTTTTATTCAGGTGGGACTGCGGCTCGGAGCAGAGCACTTTTATTCCTATTTTGAACAGTTTGAACTGCTTAAAAAGACTGGTGTAGATCTGCCGGGGGAGGCATTTACGATCATGCATAATCCCGAAAAGATCGGTGATGTAGAGCTTGCAACGATCTCATTTGGTCAGTCCTTTCAGCTGACAACTCTTCGGCTGATCACGACAATCAGTTCATTTATTAATGGAGGTCACACCATTGTGCCGCATCTGGGGATGGCAGTCATGTCTTTTGATGGCACAAGCACACAAAAAATCGCATACAGTGATGGAACACAGGTGTTGGATGAATCCGTCAGCGCACAGATGCGCGAATGTCTGGAGAGTGTCGTGGCAGAGGGAGGCGGCCAAAAAGCATACATAGAGGGGTATCGCATCGGTGGAAAGACGGCGACATCCGAAAAACTGCCGCGCGGAACCGGAAAATACATCAGCTCCTTTGTTGGATTTGCTCCGGCAGACGATCCACAGGTGATTGCAATCATGACGATCGACGAACCGCAGGGTATTTACTACGGAGGCACGATTGTAGCGCCGCAGGTCAAAAAGATTTTTGAAAATATATTGCCATACCTTGATTTGTAGTGCTATACTCACCGTGGAAAAATTTTTCTATAGTGAGGCGATTTACAAAGGCGGTTCGACGATTGCCACAGTAAAGGCAGTTCATCCTGCCACCAGGCACTGTAGGACAGAAAGGCGAAAACGATATGAGAAATAAGATATTGGTTGCAGGATGCGGAATCAGCGGCATTGGCGCAGCACGTATGCTGTTAGCAGCCGGAAAATCCGTGATTTTGTATGATGGAAATGATAAGAAAAATAAGGAAGAAATCCGCGCACAGGTGGCACAGGAGTCATCAGATGCGGAACTTTCAATTGTACTTGGCACACTCACACAGGAAGTGATTGACCAGTCTGAGTATTGCGTAATCAGCCCGGGTATTCCGACAGACCTTCCATTTGTGGAGGAGTTAAAGAAAAATGGCATTCCAATCTGGAGTGAGATTGAAATGGCATACCACTATGCAAAGGGTCAGGTGATCGGTATCACCGGAACGAACGGAAAGACTACCACGACTGCACTGACTGGTGAGATCATGGCAGCTCATTTTGGCACTGAGAAGACTTTTGTTGTCGGAAATATTGGAACGGCTTACACAGGCAAGGCACTTGAGACAAAGGATGACAGTGTTACCGTAGCGGAGATCAGCAGCTTTCAGTTGGAGTCTGCAATCACATTTCGCCCGCATGTCAGCGCAATCTTAAATATTACACCGGATCATTTAAATCGTCATAAGACAATGGAGTGCTACATCGCAGTTAAGGAGTCTATCACAAAGAATCAGACAAAGGATGATTTCTGCGTGTTGAATTATGACGATGAAGTGCTGCGTGCATTTGCAGATGTGTGTCCGGCTAGGGTTTTGTTTTTCTCCAGCCGTCACAGTCTTACTGAGGGTTTTTGCATGGATGGAAATCGTCTGGTATATCGCCACGATGGAACCGAGGTGCTTATCGGAACAACGGATCAGTTTAACCTTGTCGGTCAGTGCAACTATGAGAACATCATGGCAGCGACTGCTATCGGCATCGCGATGGGCGTTCCGATGGAGACTATTCAGCAGACTGCTTATCAGTTTAAGGCCGTTGAGCACCGCATCGAGTATACGGCGACAAAGAATGGTGTGCGTTATTACAACGATTCCAAGGGAACCAACCCGGATGCAGCTATTCAGGGAATACGTGCGATGACAACGCCGACATGTCTGATTGGAGGCGGTTATGATAAGGGCTCGACCTACGATGAGTGGATTGCCGAGTTTGGCAATACGGTCAAGTATCTTGTCTTGATTGGACAGACTTCAGAAGCGATTGCAGCGTGCTGTAAGAAGCACGGCTTCACAAATTATGAGTTTGCCTCTTCCATGGAGGAGGCTGTTGCAAAGTGTGCGGCACACGCAAATCCGGGTGAGGCGGTATTGTTATCTCCGGCATGTGCAAGTTGGGGAATGTTCGATAATTATGAGCAGAGAGGCCGTATCTTCAAGGAATTGGTAAGAAAGCTTCCGGACTAAAAATAATAAAAAATGATACCAGGGTCAAAAGGTCAGAAAGCCTTTTGACCCCGACATCATAAAAATGTCAGGCTGGAAGTTTGACTTGGCAAACAAGAGTGACAGGAGCACAGAAAATGGCAGAAAACCGTTCTGTACATCCGAAAAATGGCAGGGAACGATTGGATCCCTGCCTGCTTCTTATACTGACGATATTGCTGACAGCAGGACTTGTGATCTTGTTTAGCGCGACAAGATATACCGATGCAAAAGAGCATCCCGGTCAGCCATTCTATACGATTACAAGGCAGGCAGTTTTTCTGCTTGCCGCTTTTTTTTCGATGGTGATGGTGTCGCGGACGGACTATCACGGGTTATTAAAATTAGCATTTCCAGGATTTCTTCTTAGCATTGCACTCGGCATTCTTGTTTTGTTTTTCGGAAAAGAAGTCAACGGACAGAAACGTTGGTTTGCTGTCGGCCCGATTTCCTTTCAGCCGGCGGAATTTGCAAAGCTTATGCTTATTTTTATGCTCACTTCGTTTTTTCATAGAAATTATCGAAAGTCAAAGGAGTGGAAGCTGATTGGAAAAGCCGTATGTATTACGATGCCTTTGTTTTTGCCGGTCGTGGAAGCAAATCTTAGCTCAGGACTGATACTGGTTGGCATTGCTTTTGTCATGACTTATGTAGCATCGGAACATCGCCTGTTTTTCTTGATCAGTGTCGCGGCGGCGGTGGCGGCGTGTATTGCGGCATTTCAGTCGGGACTGCTTGCGGCAGTGCTTGATGAATATCAGATGAATCGTATCTATGCGTGGATTGATCCGGAAGAGTTTCCCTTAAGCAATGGCTTTCAGATTTTACAGGGACTCTATGCAATCGGTGCAGGAGGACTTTTCGGAACAGGGCTTGGAAACAGCCTGCAAAAGTTAGGCTTTCTTCCTGAAGCACAAAACGATATGATCTTTTCGATTATCTGTGAGGAATGGGGGCTGTTTGGCGCAGTGCTTTTGATCCTTCTTTTCTTATTATTGTTGTGGCGCATGATGGAAATTGCGCAGAATGCACCGGATGACGAGGGCATGTTTCTTGTGAGCGGTATTATGAGTCATATTGGAATCCAGGTGCTGCTGAACATCGCTGTTGTCACAAATACGATCCCCAATACCGGAATCAGCCTTCCTTTTATCAGCTACGGCGGCTCGTCGATTTTATTTTTGCTGACAGAAATGGGGATTGTTTTTCGCGTATCATCTGAGGCAAAAGAGGCACAATAAAAACAAGTCACATATGATGATATAAGAAGGCAACGTCTTCTTAGAAGGAGGGAATCAGTGGCATATCTGGAAATTAGGCAGACGGGCCCGCTTTCGGGCACTTACCGCGTGCAGGGGTCAAAAAATGCAGTACTTCCAATGCTGGCAGCCACACTTCTGGTTCCGGGAAAGACGACCCTGCGCCGTGTCCCGCGCATACGGGACGTTACTATAATGCTGGAACTTCTCAAACTTCTTGGCTGTCATTTTGTGTGGACAGACGAAGAACTGATTATAGATGCAGGCAATGTCAATAACTGGGAAATTCCAAGAAAACTGATCGGACAGATGCGTTCTTCTGTGATCTTGCTTGCACCGATTTTGTACCGGATGAAAAAAGTGGCTGTCGTGGAACCCGGCGGCTGCTCGATAGGGCGGCGGCCGATCGACATCCATCTGTACGTGTTAGAGTCGCTTGGCGTGAAGTTTTCCTGTGAAAGGGAGTATATTCTTGCACAGACAGGCGGCTTTTGCGGCGCTGTACTTACACTCAAGTTTCCATCTGTTGGGGCGACCGAGCAGGCTATTCTGGCAGCAGTAGTGGCAGATGGCACAACTGTAATAAAAAATGCGGCGCGTGAGCCTGAAATTGCCGAACTTTGTCAGTTGCTTCGTGGTATGGGGGCAAAGATTACAGGTGATCAGACGGGCTGCATCGTGATTGACGGCGTGAAAACATTGCATGAGAGTATATATGAAGTAGGAGCAGACCGTATCGTGGCAGCGACTTGTTTGAGTGCGCTCGCTGTCTGTGCCGGTGAGATTACACTCACGCAGATAAAAACTTCCTATCTAAATGGCGTGATCGGCGTGTTTGAACGGTTGGGCTGTCAGATCACAGAGGATGGAGATACGCTTGCTGCGAGGCGAAGCAGCCCAATCAAATCCATTCCTTTTCTGAAAACGAGTCCATATCCGGGCTTTCCAACGGATGTACAGTCACTTATTATGGCGGTGCTGTCATTTTCAGATGGTAAATCTGTTGTGGAGGAGGGCATATTTGAAGGAAGATTTCGTACGGCTTACCAGTTGCAAAAAATGGGGGCAGAGATTATAATAAGAGATAGTCGGGCTATAATCCGGGGTGGCAGACTGCATGGAGCAGAGGTAACAGCTCCGGATTTAAGAGGTGGAGCGGCCCTTGCGGCGGCTGGGCTTGGCGCGGACGGTGTGACGAGAGTGTACGGCTATGAGCACATCGCCAGAGGATATGAAGATCTTGCAGGCATGTTTCGGGCACTTGGTGCACAGGCATATCTGCGGGAGTGAGCCGATTTGCTGAAAGGAAGGTGGAACTGTATCATACAGTGCACAGCAGGGAATTAGTCAGAGTATATGTTTGATGAAGAGTTAGCCAGATATACGAAAAGAAAAAAGAGAATATTGACAGGTATCCTGGCGATAGTTGGTATTCTGGCTATCGCCATTACCGTATTTTTCACTGCTTACATTACAGATTGTCAGATTGTGGGGAGTCAGTATTCCGAGGAGCAGGAAATTGAGGACAAGCTTTTTTCCACACCGATGGAGCAGCGGTTTTTCTACCAGCTTTTCCGAAAGATCACGAATACGCAAAAGTCGATTGATGGAATTGCTGAGTATCAGATAGAGTTTTCACTGGATCTGTCTGTGAAGGTCACGATTACAGAGAATCCGATTGTCGGTGCTGTCCAGTGGAACGATCATCTGTATTATTTCGATCGGTATGGATATGTGCTGGCAAGGGATATTGAGGTTTCTGATATGGTTCCTGCTGTAGATGGAAGCAGTTTTCAGAATGTTGCGTTGTATACACATCTGGAGAGTGAAAATAGTGATATGGCAGGAGATATCCTGCAGCTGACACAGCTGCTGACAGACAATGGAATTTCGGCAGATGCCGTTTCCTATGATGGACAGATGCAGGCAGTTGTCACACTTGGCGATGTAAAAGTCAGCCTTGGAACACGTGACAATATGACCGACAAGATTGCGGAGTTGTGTGCGATCATTGAAAGTGGAGGTCTAAGTGGCCTGAAGGGTACGCTTCATTTGGAGAATTGCGAGGATGGCAGTACAGGTTCCTATATATTCGACAGAGAATAATAGAAAAACAACACAAAAAAGATTAGCACAGAAATGGTCACAAAAATTTAAGATTTTTTTTTGAAGAAAGCGAAATTTCGGGTTGATTATTTTGCAGAATAATAATATAGTATTAAGGTAGAAAGTGTAAGGAGGAATATAACTTTGTTAGAGATTAAAATAAACGAATCTGAAGGTTCGGCAAAGATTGTAGTAGTAGGTGTTGGCGGAGCAGGCAACAATGCCGTAAATCGCATGGTAGATGAGGATATTGTAGGAGTTGAGTTTGTGGGTGTCAATACAGACAGACAGGCCTTACAGTTCTGCAAGGCTCCGACTGCGATTCAGATCGGAGAGAAACTGACAAAGGGTCTTGGTGCAGGTGCAAAGCCGGAAGTAGGCGAGAAGGCTGCTGAGGAGAATATGGATGATCTGAAGGAAGCCATGAAGGGTGCTGATATGGTATTTGTTACATGCGGTATGGGAGGCGGTACCGGTACAGGTGCAGCTCCGATTATTGCAGGTCTGGCAAAGGAGATGGGAATCCTTACGGTTGGAGTTGTCACAAAGCCGTTCTCCTTCGAGGGAAGAACCCGTATGAACAATGCACAGAGCGGTATTGAGAGACTTAAGGAGTCTGTTGATACATTGATCGTTATCCCAAATGATAAGCTGCTTCAGTTAGTTGACAGACGCACTACTATGCCGGAGGCATTGAAGAAGGCAGATGAGGTTTTGCAGCAGGCTGTTCAGGGTATTACAGACCTGATCAATATTCCGGGACTGATCAACCTTGATTTTGCAGATGTTCAGACTGTTATGAAGGATAAGGGTATTGCACATATCGGTATCGGAAATGCAACTGGAGATGACAAAGCAATTGACGCTATGAAGATCGCTGTTTCCAGTCCGCTGCTTGAGACTACCATTGAGGGCGCTACTAATGTCCTGATCAACATTGCAGGTGATGTAAGTCTTCCGGAGGTTCATGAGGCGGCAAGCTATGTTCAGGAGTTGGCAGGCGAGGATGCCAATATCATCTTCGGCGCTACATACGATGAGAATGCAACTGATGAGGTTACGATCACCGTTATTGCTACCGGCGTAGAGGACAAGAATCTGGAGGGTGTGCAGCCACCGAAGAAGGCATCCGGCGCAAAGGCTGCTGATTTTGCATACCGTGCACCGGCTAATAAAGAGTTTACCGGGAAGGAACCAAAGTTTGAGGAGTCTGGATTCAGCGTTCCGAAGCCGCAAAGAGAGGTAAAGGATATCAGTATTCCGACGTTCTTAAAGAGAAACTGACAGACACCCCCAAGATATAAATTAAGATAAGAAATGATACGAGAGAGAAGCACAGAAATGTGGCTTCTCTTTCTTTTATCTTTTAGGTGGTAAATATGATTGCAGTTGATCTTTACTTTCTGATGAATGCGGCATATGATCTGACACTTCTTTGCGTAGTGGGAATTATAACGAAGAAGCGACTATGTTTTGGACGAGTATTGGCAGCATCTCTTTTGGGGGCAGCGTGGAGCTTGATCGCATTAATTATTGCTTTGTATTTTTTGCTGCCGTCATTTGTGCTATTAATTGGAAAGTTAATTACATATTTCCTCTGTCCTTGTCTGATGTGTTTCATTGCATACCGAAGAGATCCAGCTGCGGCACAAAGGAAAACGATACGCCAGATTATTGAACTGCTTTTGTATTTTTACGTAGCAGGAGCGATGATCAGCGGCTTGATGCTTTTGCTAAAATGGGCAGGCATGCGTATTCCATCGTGGGTTTCAATGCCAGTGTGCGGTATCTTGACTGCCGGTGTATGGCGTCATCATACAAAGAGAGAATGGCAGAAGGAGCAATTCTATGAAGTGACGATTACGTATCATGGCAGGATGGTTTGCATGAAAGCACTGTATGACAGCGGCAATACACTAATGACAATAAAAGGCGAGCCGGTTCATGTGCTGTCGCCATCCATATGGAAGAAATTTACCGGAGAGGATCCGTGGAAGGAGGATGGATTTGCAATTTCCTACCAGACAGTCAGCGAGGCATCTGTGATGCCGGGGATCTATTTGGATGAGATCAGCATAGACAAGGTTAATAAGCAGAAGAATGATACAAAGGTTTTCAAACATGCGGCAGCTGCTCTTGGCAGAATGGAACTTGACAAAACACAGGAGTGTCAGATGCTGCTGCATCGTGATACATTTGACTGAATAAAATGGTCTTACGGCAATAGGAAGCAAAACAGGGGGAATGTTTTTGGCAGATGACAGGTGTATTCGACAGTCTTTTCAGTCCGATGGTGGTAGTATAAATGATACCAGGGTCAAAAGGTCAGAAAGCCGATGCAAGCTTGCTTGCAAGAGGATTTTTGATCCCAACGTAATTGCATTCCTGTATGTCAGGTACTGCAAATGCGGAACCAGACCGGGTGGAAAAAGGAGGATAGCCTATGATGAAAGAGCAGACAAAAGAGCGGACAAGGGCATGGTATACCTTCCTGCAGCATATTTCACGAGGAATGGAAGGCCGATGCCGAATCTATTACATAGGCGGAACGGATGTACTTCCTCAGCCGCTTTCGGCAAAGGAGGAGGAGCATCTGATTTCCTGCATGGGAACGGTACATGAGAAGGAAGCAAGGAGCAGGCTCATTGAACACAATTTACGGTTAGTGGTCTATATTGCCAAGAAATTTGAGAATACAGGCGTTGGAGTTGAGGATCTCATTTCGATCGGGACAATTGGTTTGATCAAGGCAATTAATACATTTAATAAGACGAAAAAGATCAAGCTGGCAACATATGCGTCCCGCTGCATCGAGAATGAGATTTTGATGTATCTGCGAAGAAACAGCAAACGGAAAACAGAGGTTTCCATTGACGAACCATTAAATGTGGATTGGGACGGCAATGAGCTCTTATTATCAGATATTCTGGGAACGGATGAGGATATGGTTTATCGGGATATGGAAGAAAAAGCTGAACGTAAGCAGTTGTCAAACGCATTGTCAAAGCTTCCGGTGAGAGAACGTCGTATCGTGGAGCTTCGCTATGGAATTAACACAGATGATGACCGGGAGATGACGCAGAAAGAAGTTGCCGATCTGATGGGAATTTCACAGTCTTATATTTCCAGACTGGAGAAAAAGATCATGAACCGTCTGAAAAAAGACATGGTTCGCTATGGGTGATTAGGAGAAAATACAGAAAATGAGAGATGAAAAGTCTTTGGGAAAGAAAACTCAAAGACTTTTCTTTTTTGGTTTCTCAAAACTTTACAGAATCTTAAGGAACGCATTCTTGTAAATTAAGGGAAATAGGAATATACTATTGGAAAAAGAAAAATACTACTCAGAAAGGATTCATATGGAACGTATAAAGAATTATTTGCAGAATTTTATGAGAGGAAGGTATGGCATTGATCAGATGTCACAGACGATGTTCATTGCAGCCCTTGTGTTCATTTTGCTTGCTGGCTTTACCGGAAACGTATTTTGCGAACTGATTGGAATTGGTTTGTTTGTGTATGCCGATTATCGTGCTCTTTCCAGAAATATTTCCGCGAGAAGAGCTGAAAATGCACGTTATGAGGAAGCAGTAAAAAATATCAAAGAAAGGATTCATCCATCCGGTGCGGACGCAGCTCATCGTGTATACATCTGCCCCAATAAATCCTGTGGACAGAAGATTCGAGTACCGAAGGGAAAGGGCAAGATTGAGATCACCTGTCCAAAATGCGGACAGAAATTTGTAAAAAGAACATAATGACTGGATCAAAACAGACAAGGGTATACAAATATGTTTGGATATGTTACAATAAATCGCGGTGAGCTTAAGGTGCGGGAGTTAGAGATGTACGAATCGTATTACTGCGGATTGTGCAGAATACTGAAGGATCGTTATGGGTTCGCAGGCTGTACGATGCTCAACTATGACATGACATTTTTGGGAATGCTGCTGTCAAGCCTCTATGAAGAAAGAGAAACACCGGCAAAGCGTGTGTGCCGCCCCGGCAGCAAAAAATGTCAGGAGAAGTCATTGTCAAGTGATCCGATGAGAAAGCAGGCAGTGATCACAGAGTCTCTTGGCTATGCAGCAGATATGAACTACATGCTGGCATATCATAACCATATGGACAACTGGCTGGATGATCATAGCATTGTTTCCTTAAATATGGTTCATTTGATGCAGAAAAATTACCGCAGGCTTGCAAAGAAATATCCGCGCCAGCACAAAGCAATCGTTTCTTATATACGAAAACTTCATTTGTGTGAGGCTGCAAACGAGCCTGACATCGAGGCAGCGGCGAATCTGACAGGCGAGGCTATGGCAGAGATTTATGCAGCAAAGGGTGATGTGTGGCAGCGCACATTGCGGCAGATGGGTTATTGCATGGGTAAATTCATCTATCTGATGGATGCCTATGATGATGTTGAAAAAGATAGTAAGGACGGCAGCTACAATCCGTTTAAGGAACTGTATCAGCAGGAAGGCTTTGATGAGAAGGTACGTCAGTATCTGTCGCTGATTATGAGCTGCTGCTGTCAGGCATTTGAAGTGCTTCCCATTATTGATAATGCGGAGATTATGAGAAATATTTTGTATGCGGGTGTGTGGAGCAGATACACACGTGTGACGAAAGAACGAAAAAAGCCGGAACGCTCCGGTGGGGAAGAAAATAAGGCTGCAGGCGACGCAGCAGAATGAGTGTGTTTATGGATCCATATCAGGTTTTAGGAGTGTCCCGCGATGCGTCGGACGATGAGATAAAGAAAGCATACCGGAATTTGAGCCGTAAGTACCATCCGGATGCAAATATCAACAATCCCAACAAGGCACAGGCTGAGGAGATGTTTAAAAAGGTACAGACGGCATATGATCAGATCATGAAGGAACGCCAGTATGGCGGTCATGGGAATCCGAACAGTCAGTACGGGCCGGGAAGTTCGTATGGAAACAGTTCGTATGGAAACGGTTCCGGTTATGGCAGTTATAGAGATTTTGGCGGGTTTGGCGGCTTCGGCGGATTTGGCTCGTCGGGTCGTGAGGAAGATCCGCATATACAGGCCGCGCGAAATTATATTAATTCCGGTCATTATAAGGAAGCATGTAATGTTCTTGATTCCATTCAGGATCGCAATGCAAAATGGTATTATTACAGTGCAATCGCAAATTCAGGCATGGGGAATCAGATCAATGCGCTGGAGTATGCAAAGAGAGCAGCGGCATTGGAGCCTGGCAACGCCGAGTATCAGCAGCTCTTGAACCGTTTGGAAAATAATGGAAGATGGTATGCTGACCGTGGTATGCAATATGGTTTTGGCGGCGATGGAACAAGTGATTGTTTGTCGAGACTTTGCTGCTGTATGTGCGCGTCAGGGATGTGTGGAGGCGGCTTTATGCCGTGCGTTTTCTGTATCTGAAAACATTACGCATTTGATTTTGTTTCAAACTTGACAATCCTACCCTGATTTAATATAATGGCTCTGGTTAGTCGCGAGAATTTATTATAACAAGAAGGGATTAAAGAGATGGTTTTCTCAAGTTTGCTGTTTGTATTTCTTTTTTTGGCGCTGAATCTCGTATGCTATTGCTGTGCAAGAACGATTCGCCAGAAAAATATTGTGCTGCTTGTGTTTTCACTGATTTTTTATGCGTGGGGCGGAGCAGCTTATTTGTTGCTTCTGATGGGCATGGCATTCTGGAGCTGGCTGTGTGCGCTGATGATTGAAAAAAATGAGGGAAAAGCGAGTGCACAAAAAACGTGGTTGTGTGCGGAATGCGTTGTATTACTTGGACTTTTGGTATTCTTCAAGTATATGAATTTCCTCACTGGAAATTTAAGCGCATTGATCGGATTTCCAAAAGAAGCAACAAAGATTGTGCTTCCGATAGGTATTTCTTTCTATACATTTCAGTTGTTATCTTATGTAGTGGATGTATACCGCAAAGAGGTGCCGGCTCAGCCGGCATATTGGAAGCTGCTTTTGTATTGCAGTTTATTTCATCAATGTATCGCAGGGCCGATTGTCCGTTATCAGACAGTTGCAGCTGAGATTGATGACCGAAAGGTGACGCTGACGGATCTGACAAATGGCATTCGCCGTTTTTCAATTGGTCTTGCAAAGAAGGCAGTTCTGGCGAACGGCTGCGCATCAGTAGCAGATACGCTGCTTGCTAACACGCAGAGTGCAACGACTGCCGGTCTGTGGCTTGGCATGCTGTTCTATATGCTTCAGATCTATCTGGATTTCTCTGCATATTCGGATATGGCGATCGGCATGGGACAGATGGTTGGCTTTCATTATCTTGAGAATTTCAATTATCCATACAGTGCTGTCTCTGTACAGGATTTCTGGAGAAGATGGCATATTTCGCTGAGTACGTTCTTTCGGGATTACGTATATATTCCGCTTGGCGGAAGCAGAGGCGGCGATTTCTTGACTGTGCGCAACATGTTTATTGTATGGGCATTGACCGGAATCTGGCATGGTGCGAGTTGGAATTACATATTATGGGGATTGTATTTCTTTGTATTCTTGGTTTTGGAGCGCTTTGTGCTGAAAAAAGTGTTGGAGAAGC
Source organism: uncultured Oscillospiraceae bacterium (assembly GCA_963652495.1). Lineage (GTDB taxonomy): Bacteria > Bacillota > Clostridia > Lachnospirales > Lachnospiraceae > Anthropogastromicrobium. The sequence continues at coordinate 8,204 of CAVJTU010000043.1, read as the reverse complement.
TTCCGAAGGCGGTCGGATGGATGTACGCGATGCTTGTTGTGTACTTTGGATGGGTACTGTTTAAGTTTGAAAATATTGCAGAGGTGGGAACTGTTTTGGCTGGCTTGTTTGGTATCGGTCACAGCGTAAACAATCTTTCCACATTCTATACTTTCTTGAATAATATCTTTCTTTTGATTGTCTCGGTTGCTGCAGTCTTACCGATTGGAAAGAATCTGCGTGTGGCAGCATATCGCTACGAGAACAAGAGAAAAAGGATTCCGACAGTTTTGTACTATCTGGATGCAGTAACACCGGTTATTTTGATTTTGCTGTCACTTCTGGCACTTGTGGGAGACAGCTATAATCCGTTCTTGTATTTCCAGTTCTAATCGAATCCGAAAGAAAGGTGTGTCATGAATAAAAAAGAAAAAGACAAATTTATCCGACAGAAAAAGGCAGCCTATAAAAAGGCAAGAACCTTTGGACTGTTTTTGTTTGTTGTTGTAATGACGTTTTGCTGTATTCTCGGATTGATGCTTCCGGTTCGTCCGAAGGAGTCGGCGCTTGAGAAAAGAGAACTGGCAAAATTTCCATCATTTTCCATTTCCGGCGTGATGGACGGCAGCTATTTTTCCGATATCTCTACCTGGTACTCTGACTCATACCCGCTTAGAGATGTATGGATGTCCGGCAGTAATGCAATGAAAAAGCTTTATGGCATTAAGACAAAGCAGGTCATCTCAAATAAAAACACAGCAGATGAGATTCCGGTTGTGACGAAAACGGAATCAGAGACAGAGACAGAGGCAGAGGAAACGTTGAGCGAGGCACAGACCGAAGTACAGAACGAAGTACAGACCGAAGCAGCGGCATCCGTTTTGGCAGAAACAGCAGAGTCCTCAGCAGCAGCTGCTGCACCGGCACCGATCGTCCTTCCAACGGATGATCCGTCCTATTCCCTGCCGGCGATTACAGGTCAGACATTAAACGGTGTTTACGTTGAGGGTGATACCGGTTATGGTATGTATTTCTTTAATCAGCAGGCGGCAAGCACCTACATTGATCTGGTAAACCGCACGGCTGATGCTTTTGCAGGTGTGGCGAATGTTTACACAATGCTGGTTCCAAACAGCGAATACTTCTATCTGACTGATGATGAGCGCGTTCAGCTGGAACCGGACTGGAGAAATGAAAAGGCGGCAGCTGATTACTATGCAGCCAGCTTCAATTCTAATGTAACAAATATTAATATTTATGATGTGCTTGCAGCGCATTCCGGTGAATATATTTATTTCAGAACCGATCATCATTGGACTGGACTGGGTGCTTACTATGCTTATACTGCCTGGGCGCAGGTAAAGGGTGTAAATGCTCATAGCCTGGATGAATATGAGCGTGTGGAGTTTCCTGGCTTTACAGGTTCCTATTATACAGAAACGCAGTCAGCAGCAATGGCGGCGAACCCGGATACTGTTATCGCATACAAGCCGCTTACATGTGACCGTATGACATTTACCGGAACAGATGGCAATACGCTTAGCTGGCCGATCATCAATGATGTGTCAAGCTATCGCAGTACGCAGAAGTACAGTTGTTTCGCAGCAGGAGACCAGCCATTTAGCTACATTGAGAATCAAAATGTGGCAAATGGACAGGCATGTATTATGATAAAGGAATCGTATGCCGATGCATTTGTTCCGTATCTGGCGGATCACTATCAGTTTATTTACTGGTTTGATTACAGAGAGTACAACGGAAGTATAACGGATTATATTCGTACTGTCACCCAGACGGAAGGAATTAACACGGTTGATATCATGTTCCTGAACGGATTGGATCCGATCAGCTCGATTGAGTCCATGAATCGTTTGAATAGTCTGATGCAGTGACGTGCACGGCGGAAAGGTTTGGTTATTTCATTTATGCAATATTTGATTATTTTTCTGATTTCCATGGTGCCGCTCATCGAGCTAAGAGGTGCCATTCCATATGCGATTGGCTTTCAGCTTCCTCTTGTACCGTCCTATATCATCTGTATTCTTGGAAATATGCTTCCGGTACCGATTATCTTTTTGTTTGCCAGAAAGGTTCTTGTGTGGGGAAGTGATAAGAAGTACATCGGCAAGTTCTTTACATGGTGTTTGCAAAAAGGAGAGAGAGGCGGCAAAAAGCTTCAGGAAAAGGCTGGAAGAGGGCTGTATGTGGCATTATTTTTGTTTGTTGGCGTTCCGCTTCCGGGAACAGGCGCATGGACGGGTACGCTCGCAGCCAGCCTGCTGGATATGGATTTTAAGAAGAGTACACTTGCCGTTATGTGCGGTGTTGTGCTTGCAGGTATTATCATGGGTCTTGTGAGCGGAGGAGTATTCTCTTTTATCCGCTGATTACATTGCAGCTGAATTTGCAAGTGTGATATGTAGGGATATCTCAGCTGAGGTATCCCTTCATTGTTTTCAGGGCACTTTTCTCCAGACGGGAGACTTGCGCTTGCGAAATATGGATCTCCTGTGCGATTTCCATCTGCGTTTTCCCCTCATAAAAACGCATCTTAATGATGTTTTGCTCCCGTTTCGGGAGCTTTTTTAATGCCTCGCACAGTGAAATCTCCTGAATCCAGTTCTCCTCCTTATTTTTCTTGTCACTGATCTGATCCATGACATAGAGTGTATCACCGCCGTCACTATATACAGGCTCGTAGAGACTCAATGGGCTTTGGATTGCGTCAAGTGACTGGACAATTTCTTCGCGGGAAATGCCGGTGCGTTCTGCGATTTCCTCTAATGTAGGTTCGCGGTCAAGTTCTCTGGTGAGTGCTTCTCTTGCCGAGACTGTCTTGTAAGCGATATCGCGAAGCGATCGTGAGACGCGAATGCTGTTGTTATCTCTTAAGAAACGGCGAACCTCACCGATAATCATAGGTACGGCATAAGTCGAAAACTTCACCTGATGCCCAAGGTCAAAGTTGTCGATTGCTTTCATCAGCCCGATGCAGCCGATTTGAAACAGATCATCAATATTTTCACCGCTTGAGGAGAATCGGCCGATTACGCTTAATACGAGGCGCAGATTTCCGGTGATATAAAGGTTTCGCGCTTCCTGATCGCCGTCTTTTATCCGGTGGAACAAAGTTTCTTTCTCATTGCTGTTAAGCAGGGGCAGCTTTGCCGTGTTGACCCCGCAGATTTCCACTTTGCAGCCTGCCATCTGTATCCTTCCTTTCCGCAGCAGCACCCTGCCGCCATAGAGTTGTGCCGCATCGTGCAAATGCACAGACGCGTCTATGAAAAGGATGCACAAAACGAAAGGGCTTTATACCGGATATTTGTAGGAGAACACTCTTGCAAAACAATATAAATTTCGATATGATAGTGGTCATATGACAGAAGACAAAGGAGAAAATTGGATGGATACAGTCTTTTTTGACATGGATGGAACGCTGATTGACACAGAGAAATATTATAATATCTGCTGGTATGAGGCAATTACAAAGTTTGGTTATGCGATCACAAGAGAAGAGGCTCTTGACCTTAGAAGCCTTGGGCGGCCGCATGTGTATCGATTTTTTGAGGAAAAATATGGCAAAGGTTTCCCTTATGAGGAAGTGCGTGCATACCGCAAACAGATCATGGAGGAAATGCTAAAACGCGACGGCATTGAAGTAAAACCCGGTGCGAAGGAACTCCTCTCATGGCTCAAAAGCCGTCACATCCGCTGCATAATCGCCACTGCCACTGACCTTGAGAGGACAAAGCGATACCTGAAGCAGGCAGGACTCGCACCATATTTTGATGAACTGATCAGCGCCACAATGGTAAAAGAAGGAAAACCGTCACCTGATATTTATCAGTTCGCATGCAAGAGGGCAGGACGTGAGCCGAAGGACTGTATTGCAATAGAGGATTCGCCAAATGGCGTGCGCTCTGCAGCTGCGGCAGGGTGCCATGTCTTTATGGTGCCGGATTTGAGCGAGCCGGATGATGCAACGCGCGCGCTGTGTGATGGAGTGTTTGCGAGTCTTGCCGAATTACAGAACTGTAAACATTTTGTAAGTTGAAAGAAACTGTCGTTTGCGGTATCATAAAACAGACAGCGCAAACTAGTCCTAAATTTTTGAAAGGGGAACCATAATGGAAGTAAAAGACAGAAAAGAAATCAATGTAAAAGATACATGGAACCTGGAAAGCATTTATGCAACGGATGAGTTGTGGGAAAAAGACTATGAAGCATTAGAGAAGGATGCAGAGAATTTCACACAGTATAAGGGCGCAATCGAAGCCGATATCCATCAGATTCCGGTTGTATTAGATGCTTACTACGGTCTGGTGCGCCGCTTAGATAAACTTGCTGTATATGCAAGAATGCGTTCGGATCAGGATACGGCTGACAGCACCTATCAAACTATGGCTGCAAAGGCTGGTTCACTTGGTGTAAAGCTTAGTGCGGCAGACGCATTTGTTGAGCCGGAGATTCTTTCTTACAGTAAGGAAGTACTCGGAGAAGCTGAAAAGACAGATGAGCGCACAGCATACTATACGAGAAAAATCGATGAAATGCTTCGCACACAGGAGCATACCTTAGATGCAGAAAAAGAAGAACTTCTTGCCGCATCGGGTGATATGGCAGAGGCACCGGCTGATATTTTCAATGTTTTGATGAATGCCGATATGAAGTATCCGGACATTGTGCTGACAGATGGAACCATTCTTCCATTGACGAACAGCACATACATTTCCTATATGGAGTCTCCAAACCGTGAGTTAAGAGAGAAAGCATTTAAGACACTTTACGGACAGATTGCCAGCTTAAAGAATACGTTTGCAGCCATCTACAGCGGAAACTTAAAGCAGGCAAAGTTCTATGCAGAGTCCAGAAAGTATTCTTCTGCACGCGCCATGTATCTGGCTGACTCCAATATTCCGGAGAGCGTGTATGACAATTTGTTAAGTGCGGTTCACGAAGCACTTCCGATGATGTACCGCTACGTTGCCGTCCGCAAGAAGGTACTTGGTGTGGACAAGCTCCACATGTATGATACATATACACCTATTTTTGCGGCACAGAACAAGACTTATGAGTTTGAAACTGCAAAGGAGATGGTACTTGAGGCATTAAAGCCAATGGGAGAAGAATATCTTGCCCATATCCGTGAGGGATTTGCCAATCGCTGGATCGACATTTATCCGAATAAGGGCAAGAGGGGCGGCGCGTATTCCTGGGGCTGCTACGATTCTCAGCCGTTTGTATTGATGAATTATACCGGAAATCTGGATAGTGTATTCACGCTGATTCATGAGCTGGGCCATTCCATTCACTCCTATTACTCCAGAAGCACGCAGGACTACGCATATTCCGACTATAAGATTTTTGTCGCTGAGGTGGCTTCCACTTGTAACGAGTCTCTTCTGATGCATGATCTTCTTGAGAAGACAACGGATAAAGAGCAGAGAAAATATCTGCTGAATCATTATCTTGACAGCTTTAAGGGAACGTTGTTCCGTCAGGCAATGTTTGCTGAGTTCGAGAAAAATGCACATGAGTATTGCGCACAGGGTAAGCCGCTGACAGCAGATGCACTTAGCCAGATGTATCTGGAACTGAATCAGAAGTATTTTGGGCCAGACATGGAGAAGGATAGCGAGATTGCTTATGAGTGGATGCGCATTCCGCATTTTTATACACCATTTTATGTTTATCAATATGCGACCGGATACTCGGCAGCCGTTGCATTGTCTGCTAAAATTTTGGAGGAAGGAAAGCCGGCAGTTGATGCGTACATGAGCTTTTTAAAGGGCGGATGCAGCAAGGATCCGATCGATCTGCTAAAAGTGGCAGGTGTTGACATGATGACAGAGAAGCCGGTAGCAGATGCATTGGCACTTTTTGGCAGTCTGGTAGAAGAATTAGAAACACTTGTCTGAAAGGCTGGTAAAACATGACACAATATGAAGCAATAGGCAGACGTCATTCTGTCAGGAAGTTTCAGATGACGGCAATCGATCCGCGTATCATGAAACAGATTAACTGCTTTATTCAGACGCTGGCATCGCTGCATCCGCAGGCCGCATACCGGATCGCTGTTGTGGAGGCATACAATACCCGGAAACGTGTGTTTAAGGGTATGTTTCTGGCAGAGGCACCGTATTATCTGGTGCTTTCCGCGAAGGCTCACCCATTTGCGGCAGTAAATGCCGGATATGTAATGGAGCAGATGGTTTTGTATCTGGTATCGAAGGGGTTTGCCACCTGCTATTTGGGTGATGCCAAGCAAAAGCCGGACATTGACCAGTATCAGCCGATGATTGTTGTCGCATTTGGAAAGGCGGCTGTTTCAACACCGAAAAAGCCTGCTGCCCGAAAGAAATTTACAGATCTGGTATATCAGCCGCCGGTGGCATCACAGAATGCCCGAAGGATTATCGAAGCTGCACGAATTGCACCGTCAGCACTTAATCTCCAGCCATGGCGCTTTCTGCCAGAGGACGGAAAGATTCACATCTTTATGAAAAAAGATGGTTTTGTGCAGACAAAGCGCATGAAAGAACTGACGCAGCTTGATATAGGCATTGCTATGTGTCATATGGCACTGGCAGCCGAAGAACTGTGGCTGGATTGGCGTCTTTCTATGGAGGAACCGGGGAGCGAGCCGGTCTGGAAGGGCTGTAAATATATGGCAACACTCTACTATGAGACAAAGACGTTTTAGAAGAGTCTGTATCTCATAAATCTCCACTGTACTGCATAAGGTAACAACAGAAGTAGCTGTTTGGTACTTTCACAGTTACCGACAGAAAATGCAAAGCAGGTGGGGAACATAAAAAGAAATCGTATCCGGGCAGTGCTTGCCTTTGTCATGATCATTTTTCTTGTGGCAGAGGAAGCATTCTGCTTTGATTTGAACAAAAATGAACAAGCATTGGAAAAGCCTGATGCCAATTCACTTTATGCCAGGTCAGCGGCGCTGATCGATGGTGATACAGGCAGGCTTTTGTATGGCAAGGAAGCTGATGTGAGCCTTCCGATGGCGAGCACGACAAAGATTATGACCTGCATTCTGGTGCTTGAGACGATGAAAACGGATGATGTTTGTACTGTATCTTCCTATGCAGCTTCCCAGCCGCAAGTGCGCCTTGGCGTGCAGGCCGGATGGGAATTTTATTGCGAGGATTTATTGTATTCGCTGATGCTTGAGAGCCACAATGATACGGCGGTGATATTGGCAGAGGCAGCAGCAGGCAGTGTGGAAGATTTTGCGGTGCTGATGAATGAGAAGGCAGCGCAGATTGGACTGAACCAGACACACTTTGTTACGCCGAACGGCTTGGATGCAGAAGGTCATTACACGACGGCAAGAGAATTGGCACTGATTCTTCGTTATTGCATCCGAATATCGCCAAAGAGTAAGGAATTTTTGAAAATTACGCAGACAGTAAATTATGCATTTAATGATTGTACCGGACAGCGCAGCTTTTCGGTCTATAATCACAATGCATTTTTGCAGATGATGGATGGTGCGCTTACCGGAAAAACAGGATTTACCGGAAATGCCGGATATTGCTATGTCGGTGCGCTGGAGAGAGAAGGCCGTCTCTATATAGTGGCACTTCTTGCCTGCGGCTGGCCGAATAACAAAGGATATAAGTGGTCAGACACAAAAACGCTTATGAAATATGGACTGAATGCGTACACGACAAAAGTATTGTACACGCCATCTGTGCCGGAAATGAAGGCGATTGTAACGGACGGCGAGTACGATTGGAAAAGTGAGACGCAGGCAGAGATATCACTTGTCTGTAATGATGCACCTAAGTCCTATAAGCTATTGGTGCGAGCTGGGGAGAAGATTGAGATTCGCATCCGTGCCAGACAAAAGCTTATGGCACCTGTCTGTGGACAGGAAGTCTGCGGAGAGGTATCTTACTGGCTTGGAGATAGCTGCCTTGGAACATATCCGGTTTATCCGGCACAGGCAGTGGACAGACGCACATTTGGATGGTATATTGGGCGCGTGCTTTCTATGCTGTTGTGATGATGCTTGAGAAAGCAAATTTTACCAAATATCGTCGTAAGGCCCCTTGCTTTAGCTATGGGGATATAAGGCGGCTAATATTTTTATGAAAAAACTTCAATATGTATTGCACTAGATAGTTCGCAGTTGTATAATATTTGTATGGAATATAAATCAAATCATAATGTAACCTATTCCTGCAAGTATCATGTGGTAT
>CAVJTU010000042.1:0-26616 GCA_963652495.1 uncultured Oscillospiraceae bacterium | reverse complement strand
TGTTGGGGTCAAAAGGCATTTTGACCCCTTTGATACCAGATTGCTACGTGCTTTTTGTAAAAGCACAAATTGCCGCCCTGGCAACAGGGCGGCGAAATTCTATGTTCGTAACGTATATTAGGCGCTGAGGTGAATGTGCTTTACTGAGACAATCGTCTGCTACGCAGCCGGGGACGTTGTAGCGGGTCTTTCAAGATAAACTATGATAATAAATCACGTAACAGGAGCCCGCGGAATTGAACCCGTCGACAAAGTCACTTCACCGAAGTACCCTTCATAACCTACCGGGTATCCAAGATAGTATCCAAAATATCCCGTTTTAGTCTACGTACTTCTTTAAGGTATTGCGAACTGCATCCTTACCTGCAAGCATCTCAACAAACATACCCTCTACCTTATCTGCAAGACCAGCCTCGTACATATCAACGCCGAAAATTGTCTTGTTGGTGAGGATCTCCTTAAGCTGTCCCTTGTAGGTCTCTGACTTTCCGGCCTCTACACCAGCCAGTTTGCTCTGAAGCTCTGCTAACATTGGATCGCTGCTAAGCTCCATCTTCTCCAGCTTATCATCGGTTCCAAGCAGGTAGCGAAGCCATCCTGCGATCGCAAGCGGAATGTAAACTAAGGATGAGCAGTCAAGCTCGCTGCTTGCCATGTAAGACTTCATGGTCTCGCCGAAACGAACCGTGATCTTCTGAGAAGTATCGGTAGCAATACGCTGCGGCGTATCCGGCATAAATGGATTCGGAAGACGCTTCTCGATAACTTCGTCGATAAATGCCTTCGGGGAAAGGATACCCGGATCGGTAACAACCTTCATACCTTCATCGTAACCGATATGACGAATCAGACCAACAAGCTCCTTATCCTTCATCTCATCTGCAATCAGGTTGTAGCCAAGCAGACAGCCATATACAGCCAGTGCGGTATGCAGCGGATTCAGACAGGTCGTTACCTTCATGCGCTCTACGCGGTTTACGGTATCGCGATCGGTCAGGTAAACACCTGCCTTCTCAAGTGCCGGTCTTCCAGCCGGGAACTTGTCCTCGATTACAAGATACTGCGGTCCCTCTGCATTTACAAATGGCGCAATATACGTATTTCTGGAAGTAATAACAGGAGCCATCTCCTCAACACCTGCTGATTCTAACTTTTCCTCAACAGCCTTTGCCGGTCTCGGTGTGATCTTATCGATCATGCTCCACGGGAAGCTTACAGAGGACTCATCCTCAAGATATGCGATAAACTCCTCGGTTACAAAGCCTTTTTCTGCCCATGCCTTTGCGATTGTCATGACAGATGCCTGAAGCTTTTCACCATTGTGTGAACAGTTATCCATGCTGACAACAGCAAGCGGATAGTGGCCTGCCTTGAAACGCTCAAAAAGAAGTGCTGCAACGATGCTCATCGCATGCTTTGCACTTGCCGGACCGTTCTCAATATCTGATACGACAACCGGAAGGAAGTTTCCATCAATTCCCTTAAGCGCATAACCCTTCTCGGTAACAGTAAAGCTGATCATCTGTAAGGACGGATTCGTGAAGATCGCCTTTAATCTGCCATACTCTGCTTCGTCAGCGGTATTTGCCTTGATTCCGTCTGCGATACTTGCGATCACACGGCTGGAAGTGCTTCCGTCCGGCAGAAGTGTTACCATCAGCGTCATGGACTCATGCGGCTTGTAGATCTTATCAATGATATCATAGTCAAAAGTCTCTGCTGCAATAATTCCTCTGTCTGCTGCACCCTTATTTAACAGATCTTCCTGTAAACCTGCAATATAGCCGCGGAAAATATTTCCGGCACCGAAATGAACCCATATCGGACTTTCCAGTGTCTTCTTATGAACGGCTTCAATGTCATAGGATGGCAGCGTAATCCCTGCCTTTTCAAATTCGTCTCTCTTTTGTGTTACATCCTGTAATGTCAGTTTCATTATTTCTGATTCTCCTTTACAATTGACTCCCATAGACCACATAAGTATGCAGCACCAAGTGCTCTGTCGTACAGACCGTAGCCCGGCATTGCCTTCTCGCCCCAGATCATTCTTCCGTGATCCGGACGGATGATTCCGTCAAATCCGGTATCATACAGTGCCTTCATAATCGCATGCATATCGAAAGTACCATCAGAAGACAAATGAGCAGACTCCTCGAAATCGTTCATTCCATCATTGAACTGCAAGTTTCTGATATGTGCGAAATGGATTCTTCCCTTCAGGGCATGAATCATCTCAACTAAGTTATTATTTAAGTTTGTGCCGTAAGAACCGGTACAGAAGGTAACGCCATTGTGCGGGTTGTCTACCATCTTCATCATGCGAAGGATGTGCTCCTTGTTGTTGATGATACGCGGAAGACCAAATACACTCCAAGACGGATCATCCGGATGGATTGCCATATTAATGTCGTACTTATCACATACCGGCATGATTGCTTCCAAAAAGTACTTTAAGTTTGCAAACAGCTTCTCCTCATCGATATCTGCATATTCCTCAAACAGCTGCTTTACCTTTGCCATACGCTCCGGCTCCCAGCCCGGCATAACAGTTCCGTTCATATCATTTGAAATGGAGTCGAACATCTTTGCCGGATCGATACTGTCTACTGTCTTCTGGTTGTAAGCAAGAACGGTGGAACCATCCTTTCTCATACGCGCTAACTCGGTACGTGTCCAGTCAAATACCGGCATGAAGTTATAGCATACCATATGGATATCTGCCTTGCCAAGATTCTCCAATGTTTTAATATACGCATCGATATCTTTATCGCGATCCGGTGAACCGGTCTTGATTGCATCACTGATATTTACGCTCTCGATACCCGGAAGGGTCAAGCCTGCTGCCTCTACCTCATTCTTAAGAGCCATGATCTCATCATAAGTCCAAAGTTCCCCCGGCATCTTGCTGTAAAGTGTGGAAATAACGCCCTTTACATAGGCAGTCTGTCTGATCTGCTGTAAGGTAACGGTATCATACTTGCTGCCGTACCATCTCATTGTCATCTGCATAACAATTCTCCTCCTGTTTTCTGTCTGTTTTACTATACCACATTTAACGATCGATTTCCATGTATTTTCTTATAGAAACTGCGTCACATCCTCGCACGCTTCATACGTAAGCTTAAAGTCCTGCGCGATCAGTGTCTTCTCTTCCTTATTATAGGACGGCGCTGTCTTTTTTGCACGCTTTATAAAGGCTGCAAAGTCCGCATCACTCCTCTTTCCGCCGCAAACGCACAGATATGCTGCATTTCGGCTGTACGCGCGCTGCTCGCAGTTAAAGTTCATGCCATTGTGTGCTTCCATTTTTTCGCTGCACCACAGTGCCAGATAACCGGTATTCTTGCGAAGAAATATCCAATTGCCCTCGCGAACAACTTCATCAAAGCGACATTCCGGACAGTACAGATGCGTGTAGCCAATCGGATGCTCCTCTGGGATTACATAGATGCCGCCCAAAAGACCGTGCTGCTGCTTTAATGCCGGCATTACACCATTTCCATGCCAGTAGCCCGGACGCATATCACCCTCCTCGGACGTGGAGCCCGGATGAGTGACAAAGATACTCGCCTCGCCGTCAAGTGCAGCATACCACATATGCTGCTGATAGCCGTAGGTACCCGGTCTGAAATAAGTAGTGCCATGGAAACGCTCGTTGAATGACTTGGTAAAATTATGAGTTGTAATATCCACATTTTCTTTAAGGGTCTCATTCTCCCATCGTGTAAACGGTTCTCTCGGAGATGCTACGCTTGTCAGGCAGTAATCCGCATTCTTTTCCAGATAAACTCTTGCATTTCCCGTGGTATAGTTTGTCTCAACATCATCCTCCATCAGCTTTACAAGTCCATCCGGAATCGGATAATGACTGCTTGCATAGAAGCCAAGCCAACCCTCACCAAACGTATACGGAAGCTTCGGATTGATTAAATTCATGAGTGCCATCGCGCCCTGATCAAACGGATACAGCACACTTCTGTACACGCGGCCCATCGGTGCTACAATACCGGTCTTGTAGGTATGAAGTGCCAACATGGAAAGCATCTTATCCGTGATCGCCGATGCACGTTTTGAAATCTCTGGCTCGGAATAATCGACTACATTGATCAATGCTGCAAACGTAACACACATGTAAACAGTACTCAAAAATTCCTCAAAGCCATATTCCTCCACATCGTCCAGCCACTGTAAGACCTTGTTTCTTCCATATAAATGGAGTTCTTTTCCGGTCATCTTGGCACGTGGAAAATACTCGTCCGGATACATTTCTCCTGCATTCATCGCACAGGTGTAGAACATCAATGCGTGATTCTCGCTCCAGAAGCACATGCCGTCAAAGCCATCCATATCCATCCAGTAGCGGTAATGCAACATGACATCCTTGATGCGTTCTTTTAATGCACCCTCGACCGGATAATTGTGCAGATAGCGGATTAAACCGCACATCAAAAAGTCAGAGCAGTCATAGCGTTCCTCAATCATCTCCAGCATTTCATACATCAGACGCTCATCGTCCATGGAATTGTCATTAAAATGCTTTCTTGCCAGAATATTGGAGATTGGAAAACCGAACTTCTCTCCGCGGCTCTCACTCATGACATCCGCGATTCTTCTAAAAATCAGCTCCCTGTTTTCCTCAAAGCTAAGTGGGCTCCCATCCTCATGCGCGGCATATTGCGGTACAAGCTGCTCGGTGCGTTCAAAAATTCTCGTAAGCACCAGATTGTCAGCGTCAATCTTTACTGTCACAAATGGCTGACCATCCTCCAGCTCAATCTCACTCTTTCCCTCTGCCGGATACCAGACAGGTGGAATTGCTGCCTTTGCAAAATCTTCCTCATAATGATGATACGTATAGACGGTTCCTTTTGGAGCCGGACAATCAAAACACAGCTTCTTTGCTTCTAAGCGCGCACTGTCTAAGAAGTTTTCTGCCACTGCTGCTGTTTTTGCACAATTCTCATCCGGTACGGATACGGCAATCGCATCCGTATGATCTGCAATCTGCAGGCCGACTACGCTTCTGGTATCGCGCACGCCAAGATTTTCACATGACAGATAGATCAGATTTCGTCCTGCCCTTAAGTGCAATGTCAGCTCTTTTTTCTGGATTGGCTTGTATACAGGCTGAGTTAATGTACCTTCCAGTATGCCATTGCAGTATACATCTACCGCCGCATAAGACCATAGCACTGCCGGGACTTCCATATCATTTGCTGTTTCCAGTACCGATACCACGTCAAAACGTACACGCTTCATCACGGAATAGAAAGTAGAAATATTCACAAAACAGCTTCCACTGTCATAATAATAACTCCATTCCTCTCCCAGACGGCTCTTTTTTCCAACTTTGATCACACCAATTTCGCCAAGCGGCTTATGTTCTGCGATTACCGAACGAAGATATGCCTCGTAACGGAGCTGGTTTTTATCCGTTGCTTTATTGAAATAGGCCTGCGTTGCCGGACCTGACACCATAAAGTGGGTCACAAATCCATCGCGGTCTAATTTCCATCCGCTCATTGCCCTTATCCTCCTCAATTTTTATTTGCCAGCCTTCAGCTTTCCTTTACGTCATACAGACGAATCATTTCTCTTGTATTGCAGCTTCTTGGCACGACATTAATATCTTCCAGACAAAGAGAATCAACATGACGCACCCAGATGCCATATGCATCGACATCGCCGTGTGCATTGCTCTCAGGATAATCCTCCAGAAACTCATCAAACTGCTCTGGAATCTCAATGATCTCTTTGTTGTCACGATATACAACATGATAACCGCTTACTGTAATATTTTCAAGCGGTTTGCGGACAATCGTGCCATCCTTTTTTGTTGTCTCAAAGCCTGTCAGGATCGCCGGAATTTCTGCATCTCTTGCCTGAATGTTTTCAATACGAATGTTACGAATGCTGCCGCCCCAATAACGATTTGCACCAACCTCATCCGTATAAGGCTCGTGATAGCGATTTCGTTTGTTTAAGCAGATATAAAGCGGGCATATGATCTTATCCATCGTGATATTTCGGATGGTGACATCGGACAGATTTGTGCCATCGCAGGACTCTAAAGAGATACCGGAAACGGATCCCGGATAAATATCCGGCATACAGAACGTGCAATCTTCAACCAGGATATCGCGGATATCGTTTGCTGTCTCGGTACCAATCTTAAACGCATTCATTACCGTTACGACAATGCAGTCTCTCACATGTACATGGCTCATCGCACGTCCTGTACGGATTGGATTTTTTACGACAATTCCATCATCAGCGCAGGAAATAAAGCAATGTGTTACGGTTACGTTATTGCTTCCCGTGATATCCACGCCATCGGAATTTGCCACATGGCGGTTATCATCGATTACCATATTTTTGATCGTAATATCTTCGCAGCTTTCAATGTGAAGAGTCCAGCTTAAAGAATCGTACAATGTGATATTGTCAAACGTCACATTTTTGCTGTCCTGTACCCAGACAAGTGCAGCCGGACGCTGTAAGTTTGGCTTGCCCTCGCCGTACTTATCTTCTGAATAGCGGATTCGCTGACGATAATAATAGCGAATGGTTCCCGGCACAGTGTTGATTTCCTTTGCCTGATCGCGTCTTGGCAATCGGCTTGTCTCAAACGGTGTCAATGCAGGAAGTTCTCTCGGCTCGTAAACATACCACTCGCCGCTTCCATTGATGCGTCCACCGCCTGTAATTACAACATCCTCTGCATTTTTTACACGTACAAAAGCACCTTCACTTGATTCGCCCTTTCTGTCATCGACCTGCTCTTTTTCCTTTGCCAAAAGCAGTTCCACGTTACGCGATGCCTTAATCTCAGAATCGGCTGCAAGAAAAAGCGTTGTGTGGGACGGAATATATACCGTTCCCATACAATAAGAACCGCCTGCGACAAGAATCACTCCGCCGCCTGATTGCTCACATGCCTTTGCAGCTGCTAAGAATGCATCTGTATTTAACAGGTCTTTCTCCGGCTTTGCGCCGAAGTCACGGATATCAAAGACATTTTTTCCTTCTGGAAGCGGCTGGTTTTTGTTAATAAATTCATCATATGGAAGTGCTTTGTAATAATCTCCGGGATAGACATGACCTAATTCCGGATAAGTAGGTGTATCATAAATAATATGCATCGCTATAAATCCTTTCCATTTTAAAGTGGCAGCTCAACTGCTGTTGTCAATCTGACGAACAGCTATCCTTAATCTTAAAAAAGACCGACAATTCGTGATTTACAAATTGTCGGTCTGCATTTTCATCAGCCCTTTACAGCTCCTGCTGTCAAACCACCCATGAAGAAGCGGCTAAAGCAGCAATAAACGATCAAGATCGGGACGATTGAAATTGTTGCACCTGCGAACATAATATTCCATGCTGCGGTACCATCTCCGGCATTTTTTAACATATTGACACCTACGGTCAAAGGACGAAGCTTGTCATTTGTCATTGTAAATACAAGAGGAAGGATATACTCATTCCATCCCTGTCTGAAGGATAAAAGTGCAATAGTAGCTAAAATTGGCTTCAGCATTGGAAGAATGATCTTATAGTAGATTTTGAAAAATCCACATCCATCCATCTTTGCTGCCTCATCAAGTTCCTTTGGAACGGAGTTTACGAATCCTCTGCAAAGGAAGATAAATGTTGCCTGTCCACCACCTGCGGAGATAATAGCTACTGCAAAGAGGCTCTTGTTGAGTTTAAGCTTAACAGCCAGTTCAAACAGCGGACGAAGGGAAACAGAACCTACGTTGATGAACATGAACGCTACAAAGAGCATATAAAGAAGTTCTTTGCCCTTGAAATCTTTTCTTGCGAATACGTATCCTGCCATGCTGGCATTGATTAATGAAATCAGCATAACAGCCAAGCTGAGGAATACACTGTTTAATGTATAAGTTGCAAAGTTTGCCTGCTTCCATGCCTGCACATAGTTATCAAGCACCCACTTAGTTGGGAAAATGTTAGAACCACCAACCAGCAATTCTTTATTTTCCTTGAATGAACCAAAGACAACGTAGCATACCGGGAAGATTGTGATGACTGCCACAAATGCTAAAAACAGCCAGATAATCAGACGGACGATCTTTGTTCTTGTTGAATATACTGCATGAGTTTTTTCCATCGTATCTCCTCCTTAATTATACTACATCATCAAGTTTCTTAGAAACAAACAAGTAAATACCGGTTACAATGCCGACGATTACAGCCGCTACAACACTAAGCAGTGCGCCGTAACCAATCTGTGCCTGACTGGAACTTCCCGAAGAACCAAAGATAATATTGTAGATATACAGGAACATTACCATGGAACGGTTGCCCGGGCCTCCGCTTGTAAGTACCATGATTGCTTCATAATCCTTGAATGCTCCGGTAATAGCAAGCATCAATACAACCTTTAATACAGGTGCCAGCATTGGAAGTGTGATCTTGAAGAACGTCTGAACGCCATTCGCACCGTCAATCTTCGCACTCTCGTATACATCTTCCGAGATCCCCGTCATACCAGTGATAAAATACAGCATATAGTTACCAAAGCCGCCCCAGATGGCCAGAATCGTAACGGCAACCATAACAACGCTTGGGCTATTCAGCCATTTGATCGGAGAACTGATTAAATTCATATTCTCAAGCAAAGAGTTCAGGATACCATTCTTTGTTGCAAAGATAAATGCAAATATCATACCTGAAATAGAAGTACTTATGACAGTCGGCATGAAATAAATTCCTCTGAATACAGAAGAGCCTCTCAGTTTCTGGTTTAATAATACTGCCATCAGCAGTGCTAATGGAATGATAAAGATCAGCTTATAAAATGCATATTCAAATGTATGCAGCACGCTGTTCCAGAAAACCTTATCATTTAACATACGCTGAAAATTCTTCCAGCCGGTGAATGTGGACTTAAATCCATTGTAATCACAGGCTACATAGCGAAAGATCCAGATGAATGGATAAATCGAACATAGGCAAAGAAAGAATACAGCCGGCACTAACATAAATGTTGCCGAAATGCTTCCGCTGCTTTTCGCTTTCTGGATTTTCTGTGAAAAAGTCATTTTTTTCTGGCTCATAAAATCCTCCTTTTTTCATGCATGATTTTTTTCTGCAACCCATACGACTCCAAATAATGCTACAACAAAGGGAAAGCTGTCTCCGATCTTTTTTTGGAAACAGCCTTCCCATTTTATTCAGATGCCGTTACAGGCTGTCTATTTTTATTCATCCAAATAAGTAGCAGTTCCTGCACTCGGATGAAGCGGATCGTAATCCTCAATTACAAGTCTCTTTACACTGCCAGATGCGATATCTGCATCATATGCTTCGTTGTAACGTGTATTCAGATCCTCAATTGCATCGTCAATTTCAACATAACCCATGATTGCATTCCACAGAACGGTTCTGTAGTCATCGCCAGTCAGGTTGATGGTCGGTACTGCTGGATATACAGACTCATAATCCAGCAAAGAGAAGTCTGCCAGACGACCTGTCTTGGACTTGTCGATCTTCTCATCCATATAGGTTGTGATCGGTAAGCAGTAGCCATTCTCTAAGTAACCCTTTAAGAACTCCTCAGACTGGAAATACTGAATTACCTTCCATGCCTCGTCCTTATGCTCACTGGAAGACATGATTGCATATCCCTTGGACGGAGTAGTCTGCAGTGCACCCTTGATTTCACCGTCAAGAGACGGAACTTCTGCTACGCCCCACTCGAAATCTTCGATCGGCAGCTGGCTAGTGAATACTCCTGCCTCCTGAGAAGCGTTGCCCCACAGTGCGAACTCACCCTCTGCAAAGAGTGCTCTCATGTTATCAACACCCTGCTGATCCGGATAAGCAACCTCAACAAGTTCTTTTCCCTTTTCAAGGATTTCCTTGTATCCGCTGAAATCAAACTTACCGTTTACATAATCATAGTAGTAAATTCCGGATACCTGTGCAACCATCTCAAGCTGACGCTCAAATGGTGAAGATGAAGTAAATCCGATTCCGTAATATTCGCCGTCTCCGTCCTCGGTAATCTTCTTTGCCATTTCAATGTACTCGTCAAGCGTACTTGGAATCTCGGTATATCCACTCTTCTCAAGCAGATCCTTGTTGTACTCGATACGAACGCCAGATCTCATGCCGGAATATACCCAGTACAGATTGCCATCCATGTAATTCAGGCCTTCGTATGCGTGATCGTATGGCTCATTTACCTTCTGGTACTCCTCGTCTGCATCGATGTAATCGTTTAACGGAACCAGCATATCGTTATCTACAAAATTCTTTAATGTAACGCTCTGTCCGATGATATCCGGTGCAGTTCCGCCTGTGTATGCCAGAGAAATCATGTTCTCATAATCATCTGTGATGATCTGCATGTCGATGTAGATACCGTCTGTATTCTCCTCATTGTACTTCTCAACCATCTCGGTCATGTACTCGCTGTCGTGACGGTCATTTACCCAATATGTGATAGTGGTCACATCATCAGCTGCCATTGCCGGAATCACGCCGACAGTACCCATTGCCATTGCTGCACACAGTGCAAGACTCATACCTCTTCTTTTCATTACAATTGTCCTCCTTCATTCCTTTCACGGCTTATCCAGTTTTACAACAAAACTCGGTTGTCCGTTCATCGTGCTTTAGTTTTATCATGAATAATAACAACTTTCAACAGCATTTTTCATTGATTATGTAACATTTTTCATCATGTAACACTTTTTGATTATTCACTTTGTTGCATGACCAATATTCATTGATTTTCTTTTCTATTCATGTTAGAATATTGACAGTATCTGCACGTAACAGAAAAAACACTAATCGAATACTAAAGGGGGAACTGACATGGAATCTGCTTCTATTCGGGTTCTGCTTGCCGATGATGAAGCCGCGATACGCAACGGTCTCAGAAATGCTGTTCCCTGGGAAAATTACCATGCCCAGGTTATCGCTGCCGCCTCAAACGGCCAGGAAGCACTTGATATGATTGATGCCTACAAGCCGGATATTGTCATCATAGATATCAAAATGCCGCAAATAGACGGACTTGAAGTAATACGACGCGTCAAGGCTTCGGGATCTTCGTGCCGTTTTTTAATTTTAAGCGGTTATGATGATTTTTCACTGGCGCAAAAAGCAATTCGCTACGGAGCAAACGGATATTTTCTCAAACCACTTAATTTAGAAGAGTTCAAGGCGGAATTTTCACACCAGTGTGCAGAAATACTCTCCGAACACAACGCAAGCTCTGCCTCTGCTAATCTGGATGAACTCATGAAAAGCTCACGAACCTTCTTTTTCAATCAGCTGCTTTTAAACGAAGTGCGAAGCAGCAGTGAACTTGACAGGCGCAAAAAAATACTTGGACTGAACATTTTTGATGCACCATATCGCATTGCTGTATGTACAGCCGCTGCTTCTGAAGATGCTCTTTTGCCATCTCTTGAGCAGGCAGGCACCGTTTTCTCTTCTGTTTTTTCAAAAAAACAGCATGAGCTATGGATTTTTAGTGACAAACAGCTTATACTGCTCATAAATGAGCGGTCTCAGGACAAAAGCGAACTTACAAAACTTCTCTCTGAGAGCATCCATTCTCTAAAAGAGCAGACAGGCACGCGCTTTTATGCAGCAATCGGCACATTAAGTGACAGAATCGAACAAGTCTCCGCCTCTTATTCCGCTGCGCTTCGTGCATTATCCTACCATATATATGAAGTTTCGGGCGACGTCTACGATACCGACATGATCTGCCGCCAAAAGCCTGACTTTTCGGTTTCCTCTATTGCATTTGATCCAATGATCACATGTATCGAACAGAATGACCGCAGCGAAATTCGATGCTGCTGCTCTGAATTTGTTCGTTCACTCTTTTTTACACCTATGCCGCCACCGGATTTTATTCGCGGAATGTGTATCCATGTACTCACAAACATCCGCATACGCTTTGCCGCAAAGCATACAGACTTCGTCCCTGAGGATGCCATACGTTCTGATGAACTTTTGTTGTGTCATTCAATAGAGGCCATCATTGACTGGCTTGCAAACGGCTTTTGCAGTCTGTCTGACAGCTATCGCCGCCTGAGAAAGTCCTCTGACCCTATTATTGAAACTGCAAAGGAATATATCAGCACGCATTTAAACAGCAATCTAAAGGCAAAGGATGTCGCCGCAACTGTTAATCTAAGTGAATCGTATTTTACTATTTACTTCAAAACAAAAACGGGACAGAATTTCCGCGATTATATTTTGAACGCCCGCACCGATCTTGCAAAAAAGCTTCTTTCTGAGCGTCGCTTAAGTATAAGTGAGATTGCATATGCCACCGGTTATCAGGATTACCGTTCCTTTTCGAGAGCATTCAAAAATGTCACTGGAATCTCGCCCTCTGACTATCAAAATCGATGAAAAATTTATTTGATCAATTTCGTCCCTCACGCCACATCATGATAAAAAGCTGGCTTGCATCCTCATTGATCGCAGTTGCAAGCCTGTTTTTTATCAGCATCGGCGCCCAATTTTTTCTGCGAAACTATTTCCTTTCAAACGCCCTCTCTCAGGCTGAATATAATACGCAGAATACATCAGAAGCATTTGAGGATACGCTTACTTCTACAATAAACCGTTTTGTTGATATCTGCGGTACCACTGAATTTAAGAACCTGTTTTCAAGGATTCGCCGCTGTACCGATGTGGATTATACAAAGCTAAATAGTGACCTTCAGGATACATTGCATGATTTGCAGGTTTCAAACTCAATGGTGCGTGCTGCCCTTATCACAAGCAAGACAGGCATGGTCTATCATCATTTCAGTGAGAGTTTGTTCGATACTCCTAGCTATACACTTGGCAGTTCTGCCGATTCCATAAATGGCATCACTGTTCTTCCCATGCAAAAGAGTCCTTTTTTGGATAAGCAAAATGTCATTCCTGTTGCATTTCCTCTGACGCACATGTCATCTACAAATTATGTTATTATAGCTGACAACGCAGCATCTTCTGATGCGATTTTATTTCTGCTTCTTGATGCCGGAATGGTACGTGATTTTCTTCATACTTACAGTGACAGCAGTCTCGAAGGAATCTATTGTCTGATTGATTCGCAAAATCTGATCTTGTCAACGGATTCTTCTGTTTCATTTGAAGAAGATCTTCGCATGATTCCAAATCGTAAGGATATTCTTACTATTGAGAAAGGCAATTCTTACCTTATTCTCAGTCGTGTAGGAAACCGTAATCTTTGTCTTGCAAATCTTATTTCTTCTGATAAGCTACTGTCATCGTTGCACACCATCCAACACTATCTTTATCTTGCTATTTTTATCGTTCTTATCACGATTACCGTTGGAACACTTATCACGGCAAAGATTATCACCCGACCGCTTTCTAAACTGGTAAATGCTGTATCCTCTATCGAAAATCAAACTTACAGCTCAAATCAGATGTTATCTCAATCGGATGAAATCGGTCAGCTAAGCCTTGCGCTTGACTCGATGTATCAGACCATTCATCGTCAGATTCAGGAGCTTACACAGGAACGTCAGGAAAAATACAATGCTCAGATCCGTATTTTTTCAGAACAAATCAATCCGCATTTTCTTTACAATACATTAGAATATATCAATATGGAGATCTACAGCAATCACTCAGAAAATGCTTCTTTTATGATACAAAATCTGGCTGATTTTATGAGGATTGGTCTGAATTTTGGCGGTGAGGTTATCACAATCTCCAAAGAGCTTGCCCATGTTCAGGCTTATGTCAATATCATGAACCATCGTTTTGATCACAAGATTCAATTTACAAGCGACGTTCCTGCCGAGTTTCTCTCCCACGAGATTTTAAAGATCATTCTCCAGCCGCTTGCCGAAAACTCGATTCGTCATGGTTTTGGTCTTGACAGCCGTTCCAATTATCTCGATACACCATTCATTCATATTGAGGTTGTCCATGAAAATCTCTGGCTCTTTCTTCGTGTAATTGACAATGGCTCCGGAATTGATATTGAACGCGCCACCAAAATTCTTCTCACAGGCACGGACGGTCAAAAGCACGTCGGTCTGAATAATGTTTATCAGCGTCTTCGATTTTTCTATGGAGAAACCGCTGAAATCACATTTTCATCCATTCCATATTACGAAAATATTGTGCAGATCCGGATTCCATTTATCCAACCATCTGACAAATCACAGGAGGAAAAGACTTGAGTAACAAAAAAAACTTTCAGACGGAATTAAACAAATTAAAGCAAATGAATGCCAGTGACCGTATATGGTACATCTGGGAATATTATAAAATACCGATTTTTGCAATTCTGATTGGAATTTTCCTTTTATATGAAGCAGGCGCCTGCATATACCGCAATATGCAGGACACTATGCTTTATTGCGTAACGGTAAACGAAACCAGCCTGCTCTCTTCTGATTTTCACAATGTTCAGGCAGAGTTTGAGTCTCAAAATAAATTTGATCAGACTTGGCGAAAAGATACTGTCTTTGACAGTTCTTTGTCCGTTGGCGAGAGCAACGAAGAGGTATATGACCAATCTTACAATACTGCATCCGATATTAAATTAATGTCACTTCTTGCCACAGACACAGTTGATGTAATGATCACTGTTCCGCAAATGTTTTCCTATTATACTTCCCAAAATGTCTATCTGGATCTGTCCGATTTTTTAACGGAAGAGCTTTATAACAGACTGGATCAGGAGGGACGTCTTTTAACAGCATCCGACAGCGATGGAAACACAATCTGCTCCGGCATTTCGCTTGACAATAGTTATCTGTCTGGTAAGCTTACGCTTGTAGATGGTTCCTCTCTTTCTGTTTGCACAGATAAAAATCATCCTGATATTACAATCGCTTTTATTGAGTACGCGATTTGGGGAAATTGAGTCGTTCGAATAACCATAATTATGGAATCTGTTGTATTTTTGTTAAAAAGTGTCCTGTCACTTAGCGATTTTTATGATATACTTATGATAAGGGATTTTTTATCCAAATCTTTTTTTACGGAGGGTTAACTATGTTTGTACACAATGAAACGGTAACTCCTACTCCATGCGAGCCAGGCGTTTCCCGCAAGGTCATGGCCTACAACGATCAGGTCATGATGTGCGAAATCACATTTGAAAAGGGCGCGAAGGGGAATTTCCACACCCATCCGCATGTTCAGACCACCTATATCGTAAAGGGAAGCTTTGCTTTCACGATTGATGGTGAAACACAGGTGGTAAATGCAGGCGATAGTATTTTGATGCCGTCCAACAGCCTTCACGGATGTGAATGTCTTGAAGCAGGCGTTCTGTGTGACGTCTTTGTACCAATGCGTGAGGATTTTATCAAGAAATAAGAAATATCAAGGAACAACAAGAAGCAAAAAAACAACAAGGAACAAGTAGTGAGTAGTAACAAGTAGTAACAAGAAACAAAATTTTTAACAATGAGAAAGGATAGCGCCATGAAAGAGTATATTGAAAATGTTCTGGCTCCGAAGCTTCAGGGTGATGGCGGCTGGGTTGAGTTTGTCTCCTACGAAAATGGAAAATTGACTCTGATCTTCCGCGGTGAATGTTCAAAATGTCTGATACTGAACCGCTGTGTGGACTGGATTGCCCAGCAGATCAAAGAAGCAAAGGGTGAAACGGTTGAGATCAATGCTGTCCGCAAGAAGCCATTCTTCTGGGACAACGTGTAACTCACATAACCCGTACAGTTCGTGCACAATATCATGTACGAATTCCATTGCAACAACTGCATAATGAACACAAATAAGAAAGGATCTTACTATGGCTCATGTAAAAGTTGTCCGCCGCAGTATGAGACCGGAGGAATGGACAGACCTTCGTTTTGTATGGCTGCAGCGCGGCATTTATGAAGAAAAATTCGAGATCACGGACCTTGAAATCCGCGATGCAAGACAGATTTCTGAGGATCAGTATGAGTATTATTCCGATAAGTACCGCCCTCTGAAAAAAGATGATATGTATTTCACACCGGATGGAACCGCTTTTATCCGCGGGCATGTTCACATTCCGGAACATATGAAAGGAAAGAATATTTACTTTGCGCTCCACACAGCTGCTGAGATGATCGTTAAGATCAACGGAAAGTATGTCGGCGGCGTTGACCCGAACCGTGAACGCATCCTGTTGAATCCATATATTAACTCCGATGATCTTTCCATCGAAATCGAAGCCTACAACCGTTCCAAGCCGGATGACGAGCGTAATCCTGCATCCTTGGCGCACCGTGGCTGCCGCCAGATTTTTGAGGGTGCTTATCTGGCAACCATCCGTGACAATGTGCAGTCGCTTGTATATGACTACATTCTTTTCATGGATATTGCACACAGTGAATATTTCAACGAAGATTACCGCAAGTTCTTGTTCCGCGAACTGAGCAAGGCGCTTGATTTCATTGATTTTGATACCTATGAGGGCGTTGATGAGGCTGCTGAGTATGTGGAGAAGAATATCTACTCCAATACCGATTTCAAGGGAAGCGGTGATGTTGCCTTAGTTGGTCACTCTCATCTGGATATCGCATACTATTGGAGACGCATCCATGCCGTACATAAGAATGCGCGAACCATTCTGATTCAGCTTCGTCTGATGGATCAGTATCCGGAATTTAAGTATACCCACACTCAGGCATACACGTATGAGACGCTGGAGAAGTATTATCCGGAACTGTTTACTGAATTAAAGGAAAAGATCGCAGCAGGTCAGTTTGAGCCGGTTGGCGCAATGTATGTGGAGCCGGACTGCAATGTTCCATCTGCAGAGAGTTTGATCCGTCAGTGCTTATACGGACAGCTGTATTTCCGCAAGGCATTCGGACGCACCATCGACAATGCATGGCTGCCGGACGTATTCGGCAACAGCTGGATCCTTCCGCAGATCTTAAAGAAGAGCGGTGTAGACTACTTTGTATCAAACAAGATGTCCACCTGGAACGATACGAACCGTTTCCCACATAACAACTTTATCTGGAAGGGTATCGACGGAAGCAGCGTTTATGCATGTGTTCCTCCGACACACTTCATCACTTGGAACATGCCAAGCCAGATTCAGGAAAACTGGGAGGCCTATCAGGATAAAGAAACCGGCGGTCAGACATTGAACATGTACGGCTACGGTGATGGCGGTTCCGGATGTACGGAAGAAATGCTTGAGATGATCCGTCGTTTTGATAAAGTTTCCGTTATGCCAAAGATTGAAGTAACAGGCGGTGACGCATTCCTTCACAAAAATTTAAAGGATAACACGAACCTTGCAACATGGGATGGTGAGCTGTATCTGGAGATGCATCGCGGTACGTTCACCACTAAATCCAACTTAAAGAAAGCAAACCGTACTCTCGAATTTAAGCTTCGCGAGACTGAGCTTCGCGCTGCTCTCGCATCCTTAATGGGTGCTTCTTATCCGTCAGAGGAACTGACCGAGTGCTACAAGAAGTTCTTGTTGAATCAGTTCCATGATATCCTTCCTGGTTCTCACATCCATCCGGTTTATGAGGATGCCATGAACGATTATCAAAATGTTTCAGATCGCCTTGATACAATGCTTGCTGCAACCGATGGCACTGAATACTTCAACTCCTTAAACTTCACCCGTTCTGCCATTACCTTCATCGAAGATGAGAACGGAACCATTACACGTCATGGCGTAAAGGGCTTTTGGAGCATTCCGGCGCTGACTGGCTTAACTGCCGGCACTGTCGCTGCTCTTCCATCCAAGGAAAACTGGCTGAGCACTGATTTCTGTGACAAGTGTAACTGCCTCATTGTGGAGACTCCTTACTACCGCGCAAAGCTTTCTGAGGACGGAAGCTTCGTAAGTCTGTATGACAAGGAACTGGATCGCGAGTGGGTTAAGGAAGGCTGTGGCTTTAACAAGCTTCACCTATATGCGGATAACCCGGGTATGTATGACGCATGGGATATCCTCCCAAACTACAAGGATGTTCAGATTGCATTAAACGTAGACAAGCCATTATCACTTGTTTCTTCCGATGGTTCTTCTGCTGAGTTTGCAGTTACTCTTAAAACAGAAAAGAGTACCTGGAAAATGATTCTTCGCTTCTTTGCCGATTCCCGCGCAATCGAAGTTGAAAATGTTGTTGACTGGGATGAAAAGCACAAACTGGCAAAGGTAAACTTTGGACCAGACGTTCTGACAAGAGAACTCGTTTGCGATACCAGTGCCGGTTTCGTAAAGCGTGATCTGACAAAGAATACATCCTGGCAGCAGGCTCGTTTTGAGGTTTGCCATCATAAGTGGTGCGATATGTCTGAAAGTGACAGCGGTATTGCCATCATCAACGAAGGCAAGTACGGTGTCGGTCTTGAGGAGGATGAGATTTCCTTGAGTCTTCTTCGTGCAAATATCCGCCCGGACATTACTTCCGATATCGGACATCATGATTTCTGCTATACCATCCTTCCGCACAGCGGCGATGCTGTTTGTGCAAAGGTAAACCAGACTGCTATGGAATACAATGCTCCGCTGTGCAAATCAAACGTTACCGTTCCTGCTGTTCTTCGTGAAACTTTAAATGACTGCGGACTGTATCTGCAGGCAATGAAGCGTTCCGAGGACGGACAGTCTCTGGTTCTTCGTCTGTCTGAGCAGGATGGCCGCCGTGGAAAGGTTGTCTTCCCATTTGAGGTACAGACAACGAATCTTTTGGAGGATATCGAGGGCAGCACAAGGGTCGTTTCCTATCATCCATTTGAGCTGATTACCGTTGCAATAAAGCCGGAAGATCTGTAATATTTTAACCGAATAGCGAAGCGGATTGCGAATGTCCGCTTTGACTTTTAAATTGTATTTTAAGAGGTCATGCATAAAAGCGCATGGCCTCTTTCTTATGGACAAATATTTTCACCCATGATACAATATCCATAAGAAAATGTGTGCCTTTATCGGCACGGAAACGAGGTTTCTATGAACGATTCGATTAAAACCTATAAGTGTCCGAATTGTGGTGCGGCACTTACCTTCGACAGTAAAACTCAGAAATTGCACTGTTCTCACTGTGATACTTCAATTGAAGTGGAGGCAATGAAAGCATTTGACGATACCGCTTCCGGAACACAACAGGATCATGCGCGCTGGGACACGGCGAATGCAGGTTCTGACTGGTCCTCAGACGAACAGCGCAGCATGCGCCAGTATCACTGCCCGGCTTGCGGTGCCGAACTCATGACGGATGAGACAACTGCCGCCTCTGTCTGCGCCTACTGTGGCTCTCCTGTCGTTTTGTCAGACCATCTAAGTGGTGCCAAGCGTCCTGATTACGTGATTCCATTTCAAATCGACAAAAAGGCTGCAAAGGAGGCACTAAAAAAGCTTTATAAAGGAAAAATTCTTCTTCCTCGTGCTTTCTCACAGGAAAGTCATCTGGAGGAAGTGAACGGTATTTATGTTCCGTTCTGGCTCTACAGCTGTGAGGCTCAGGGAAGCTTTTCTTTTGATGCGACACGCACGCATCATTATACCGACGGTGATTACGATGTAACTGAGACAGAGCATTTCCTTGTCCTTCGTGATGGCGAAGCGCGTTTTAACAGGATTCCGGTTGACGGTTCCTCCAAAATGGATGACTCCTATATGGATGCAATCGAGCCATTTGACTATAGTGCCTTGACCAATTTTAAGGCTGACTATCTGCCGGGATTCGCTGCTCAGACATATGATGAGGATGCTGACACCTGCGCACCGCGCGCAACCGTTCGTATCAAAAACAGCACTGCTGATGCGATACGTGCCACCTGTCCGTATAATACCCTTACGCCGCGCACCAGCCGCATCGATACAACACAGAATACGATTGACTATGCGCTCTTCCCGGTCTGGATGCTGACTACGAAATGGCATGGCAAACAATATCATTTTGCGGTCAACGGACAGACAGGCAAGCTCGTTGGCAACCTGCCGGTTGATATGGGACGTCTTTTTGGTCTGCTTGCCGGCATCACAATTCCACTCGGTATTCTGCTGAAGCTTTTTATCTTTTAAGCACAGGTTCGTGAAAGGAGCTAACCCATATGAAAACAATTTTACATACAAAAACAAACAGACGAACATTTCTTACAACTCTGTATATTTTGCTTCTTAGCCTGTGCCTGGCATTGCCTGCCTTTGCTGATACAAATATCAATCTTGACAGCATTCTAATTGAAAATGAATCTGAAATTTCAGGTGATGTCTACGATGGTGCCGGTCTTCTGACCGATGACGAGATTTCTTCTTTGTCCGACAAGCTGGCTGCAATAGAGGAAGAATATCAGTGTGACGTTGTTGTTTTGACATTAAATGATATAAATGGCTATGATGTTGAGGATTATACCGATGCTATATTCTTTCGCTGCGGCTATGGCTATGGCAGCGGTAAAGACTGCATCATGTTCGCTGTTAGCATGGCAGACCGTGATTGGCGTCTTCTGACTTATGGTTTTGGAATGGTTGCAGTCAGCAATGAATATGGTTTTGACTACATTACAAACGATGTTGTTCCAAAGCTTTCAGATGGCGATTACTATGATGCCTTCAATACCTTCGCAGACCTGAGCGAAGCATTTTTAAAGGAAGCGCGTGAAGGTACACCTTATAGTGATGAGAATCCTGCGAAGCTTACCTTCCTGTCCTATGCTTTGCCATATCTGATGTCTTTTGGAATTGCATTTATCGTTGCAGCAATTGTATGCAGCATCCAAATCGCTTCTATGAAAACAGCTGTCAAAAGGCAGCGTGCATTCGAATATATGGAGCCAGGCAGTTTCCATCTGACAAGGAAACAGGATTATTACCTTTATACAACTACGCACCGCGTAAAGCGTGAAGACCATGAAAGCTCCTCCGGCGGTGGTGGCGGTGGCCACACTGACAGCCATGGGTGCGGCGGCGGAAGCGGAAAATTCTAGTTGCTTCCGAAATGGTGGCAAAATAATTCCTTTTTCCAAACATTAGAATGAACGAAAAAGCGCATAGTCTGTCACAGATTCACTCCGTGGCTGCCCGAAAAATGACTTTGGGTTGCACAAACAAAAAGCAGGCATCTGCAAACGGAACTTACATTCCACTCGCAGATATCTGCTTTTTGCTATATTTTTATATAAATTGTGCGTTTTTCATCAAATCCGTCAGCGTGCCACATCTATAAAAGCTATATACCGCACGAGCGTGGAGACTTCATCAATTTTCTTCTGTATCTTCCAGCGGATCCTCCAATGGATCGATTGCTTCCGATGCCACCGTTTCTACCTGCTCTGCATTCTTTGCCTTTCTGCCCTGCTGTGACCGCTGTTCTTCCAAAAGTGCCTTCATCTGTGCCTTCTCCTGCTGTCTTGCTGACCATGCCTCAAAGTCATCAATGCTGTACTTTTGTTCATACTCTTCAAAGTAGCGTTTATATTCTACATTTCTCATCTCACGCACACTCTTCAGATACTCATGCGTATCAAAGTTTCGAGACTCCAGTTCGATCATCGCAACTGCTACATTCGAGCAATGATCCGACACACGTTCAATATTTGTCAGAAGGTCATTAAATGCAAATCCCTGCGAAATTCCACATTTTCCTGACTGCAGACGATCCACGTGGCGCATCTTAAGCTCATCACACAGCATTCCTATAAGCTCACGAAGCGGCTCAATCTTCGCAGCTAATTGCAAATCATCACGACTAAATGCCTGAACCGTATTTGAAACAATTTCCTTCATCGCTGCAATCAGCACATTCAACTCGTATCTAGCTTCATCCGAGAATACAATTTTCTTTTCATAAAGTTCTCTTGCTGTATGGGATACATTTACTGCGTGATCACCAATTCGCTCAAAGTCACTGATCGTATGAAGAAATTTTGATACCTGCTTTGTCTGCTCGTTGCTGAGTTCTTTTCCTGTAAGCTGCATCAAATATGTGCCAAGCTTATCCTCATATTTATCGATCAACACTTCCTTCGACTCGATCTTTTGATACTTATCATCTGAATATTTTTTCAGGAGACTAACTGAGCGCGACAGATTTTTCTTCGCCTTTCGTGCCATTCCGTTCATCGCTGTATGGCTCTGTGCGATCGCTATGGACGGATAACTTAAAAAGCGCTCTTCAAGAAGATCAAAATCCTTTTGCTCCTCAAGTTCTTCTTCACTATCCTTAATCAGGACAAATACAAGCTTTTCAATGTATTTAATGAATGGTGACAGCACAGCAATGGTAGCTGCACGGAATACCGTATTCATCAATGCCACATACATAGGAGTCATAACAATGCTCATAAATTTAAAATGGAAGATTGCATTCAATGTATAGAATACGATTGACCAGAACAGCATACCAAATAAATCGTTAAGCAGATAGATAAGCGCGGTACGCTTTCCGTTCTTATTCGTACCGATCGCTGACATAAGTACAGGACAGGCAGCTCCTACACCAATACCCATGATGATCGGAAGTGCAACTGCAAAGCTGATTCCGCCCGTAACGGATAATGCCTGCAGAATACCTACCGCTGCAGACGCGCTTTGAAGCACTGCCGTAAACAGAATACCTACAAGAATGCCGGCTACCGGATTCGTAAACATTGTCAGCATATGGCGAAATGTTTCATTATCCTTAAGCGGTGCTACCGCGCCACTCATTGTTTGCATACCAAACATCAAAATCGCGAAGCCCAGCATAATCTCACCGAGATGACGATAGCTGTCTTTTTTCATTACCATGCGGAAAATGATACCTATAATAGCTACAACAGCTGAAATCGTCGCTGTAGACAATATCTGCGCAATGCCACTGGATCCATCAATGTAAGACAGGCACAAAATCCATCCGGTCACACTCGTTCCAATATTCGCACCCATGATGATACCAATCGACTGTGCAACCTTCATCATTCCTGAATTAACAAAACCAACTACCATTACAGTCGTTGCTGATGATGACTGAATGATCGCCGTCACTGCTGTTCCAAGAAGGATTCCCTTCAGCGGAGTGCTGGTAAGCTTATACAGGATCAGCTCTAACTTGTTGCCTGCCACTTTTTTCAGGCTGTCGCCCATAATCGACATACCATAAAGAAACAGCGCTACACCACTTAACAGTGACAATACAGATGTTACTCCCATGTTTACCTCTCATTCTGCTGCCCCGGCATACAAAGTGTGTCTGTGCCAAAGCCTCTGGTTTTCTTGTCCAACGGTTCATCATTTCTTTTTTTACATAAACTTTACCTCATTTTTACCCGCGAACAATTCCAGTATATCAAGTATCTGTAAAAAAGGGAACTAGCAAAATGACAAAAAATGCGAGCATTTCCTATTTATTTTGCAAAATATAAGAGATTGCCTCTTCGATATTATCGCTCAGGCGATTGTCTGATACGCCAACGACATGAAACATACAATTGTTGACAGGAAACAACACCTTCTGTGCCGCGCAGGATGCTACTGCCTGTGCCATTCGCGGCGTAATCTCGCCAAGCAGTGCATCCGCCGCTATAATTCCAATCGGCCCTACCACGAAATCCGCACTTCTGGTATTTACTACGACCGGATTCTCTCCTGTTGCCGCTTTCACTGCTCCAGCCTTCATCATTGCTGCCGTTGCCATCGCATTTGTGCCAACCGCAACTACTTCCTTTGCATCACCGCCAGCCTTAAGCCAGCGGTCAATAAAGGTACTTCCCATACGGCCTCCCTGTCCGTCAATGACTACTATCTTCATTTTTCTCATTTCTCCATTCATTTTTATTATTAAAAATCGTATCGAATACGTTTTCCCACTACTCCCCCCAGTAAATTATAAATGAGTTGTCCAACAAATAAAACATCCTCAGTATACCACAAAACGTCCTTGAACGCTTCCCCTTTTTTTGCATATTCTAATCACAAACAGGATTCTGAGGTTTTCCATGAATATCACAAACAATTCTTCTGTAAATCATTTTCCAGTAAAAAATAAATTAATGCCGCGCTTGTGCTATTTGGGTTTTCTCTTGCTTTTGATTCTGATCTGCACCGTGATCGGCTGTACACGTAAAAGAGACGACTCTGAGACAAAAAAGGAAACAGAACTAACACCTGTTACCTTAAACGAAGTGGCTCATTCGATCTTCTACGCACCGCAGTATGCCGCAATTGAACTGGGATACTTTGAGGAGGAAGGCATTGCACTGACGCTTGATACCGGCTTTGGTGCTGACAAGACGATGACAGCTCTTATCTCCGGGAATGCCGATATCGGCTTTATGGGCAGTGAAGCAAGCATCTATACCTATCAGGAGGGCAATGAAGATTACGCCGTCAATTTTGCCCAGCTGACCCAACGTGCCGGTAACTTTCTTGTTGCCAGAACCGCCGACCCTGATTTTTCGTGGAAAAAATTAAAGGGCGCAACTGTGCTTGGCGGACGTAAAGGTGGTATGCCGGAAATGGTATTTGAATATATCTTAAAGGAAAATGGACTGACACCGCAAGAGGATGTCACCATCGTCCAGAATATTGATTTTGGCTCCACCGCCGCTGCATTCGCTTCTGACTCCTCCCTAAGCGAATATACCGTAGAATTTGAACCACATGCCACCTCTCTTGAGTTGTCTGGTGACGGCTATGTGGTAGCTTCTCTCGGCGTTGACTCCGGCTATGTGCCTTACACCGCCTACAGTGCCCGAAAGAGCTTTTTAAGTACGCATCCTGATGCTGTACAGGGTTTTACCAATGCGATCCAGCGAGGTCTTGTCTATGTCAATACACACAGTGCGGATGAGATCGCCAAAGTGATTGCACCTCAATTTCCAGAAACAGATAGTAAAACAATTGCAATTATTGTAAACCGTTATCTGGCGCAGGACACCTGGAAAAACGATACCATCTTTACAAAGGAAAGCTTTGATCTGCTGCAGGATATTCTGATTGGTGCCGGCGAGTTGGATGCCAAGGTTTCTTACGATGACCTTGTGACAACCATATATGCCAAAGCAGCCGTTGCAAAAATAAACAAAGCCGACTAATTCCTCATTAACTTTTATCAAGGCAGAAATTTCTCCACACTCATAAAAATTACACACCGCATGGGCGTGGAGATTTCAGTCAAAGCGACTATTCGCAATCCGCTTCGCTACTTGCTTGATTCAGTTCAATTATTATTAATTTTCTCTTAAAAACGTGCAAATTAGAACAATACTACCATCAGATCGCTTTACAATCAGACAAAAGTATGTTATTTTGTACGTAACGCTAATAGAAAAGAGAATACCGTTTATGAAACGATTTAATATGCTGCATTGGACAGCCTTTCTGCTCATTATCATTGCACTGTTGTGGCTGACAATCAGTTATTATTCACTGCGGCAGATTCCACCGTACTCATTTTTGTTATTATTTATCGGAGTCTTTCTGTTGATTCTGGCAGAATATCATCATCTGAAAAAAAAATAAGCGGGATTACCGCTTATTTTTTTGACATCATTTAATTTGGTTGATACCAGGGTCAAAATGCCTTTTGACCTCAACATCATTTGGTTAAATTTTTCAGCTTCCTAGTACAGCTGTCTTACGATTTTCCTTCCTCATCCAGACGAATAACCGGCAGATTCCAGTGCAGCTGTGCAGCCAATGCCCGAATCACCAGTACCGCAATTGCTCCAACGATCATAGATATATTTAATGAAACGCTGCATTTGCGATATAAAAGCACGCAGATCACTGCGCCCACAATACATGCCGTCGCATAAATATGTTTCTGAAAAATATATGGAATGGATTCTGACATCATATCACGAAGCAATCCACCGCCCACACCTGTAATCGTTCCAACAAAGACAAGAAGAAAATCACTCGCCTCTGGTGAAACAGCCAGAGCAACTTGAATACCAATCACGGTAAAAAGTGCCAATCCAAGTGTATCCATCACAAAAAGCACCAGACTATATGTCTCGCGAAAGCCTATATGCGTCTGCTTCTTCTTATTTGCATAATGAATGACCGCAAAAGTAAGAACCGCCGTCAATGCGGCGATTATCACATCCGTGGAGTTTGTAAACATCCTTGGTGGATTGATTCCAAGCATAATATCTCTTGTCATACCTCCTCCTGTCGCTGTGACAACGCCCAGCACACATACGCCAAACAAATCCATTCGTTTTCGTATGCCGACCATCGCACCCGATATAGAAAATGCAATCGTTCCAATCACATCCAAAATCCAAATAAAAGCATCCATCTTTCGATTCTCCTATAACGTTATACCAGTTACACTGTTCTTTCTATGGAATAACAAATAAAAAAAGCTCCTGACAAACCATCAGGAGACTAATAAGCGCGAGACGGGATTCGAACCCGCGACCCTCGCCTTGGGAAGGCAATGCTCCACCACTGAGCCACTCGCGCATCATATATGCAAAAACAATGCTCCGACCACTCATCAGAAGCACTATCCTCACAATCCTTTCACCCATACACCTTCAAAACTGCACACAAACATTCATCCCAAAACCACTGTTCACGAACACCCCTTTGCTTAGGCGTTCCCTTCGTTCTGCCGAACTGTCAAATCCTCATGCAAGCATGGAATCTTCCACCTCTGGCACAACGCGTGAACTGTTATACCA
>CAVJTU010000041.1:0-27077 GCA_963652495.1 uncultured Oscillospiraceae bacterium | reverse complement strand
GATTTTTACCAACTTGCCGGTCAGTAATAATCTAATTTTACTTGAGGTATTTTTTGTGTCAATCTCTTGACCTATTTAAAGTATACAGGAAGCTTTTAACCGCTATTTCAGTACTGGATACATCGAAATGCTCATAGCTTTGGCTTATTCACTGAGATATAAAGGTTGAAAAAACCTTGAATTTTCAACAAAAAACACTTGATTATATGAGGAGGTACATAAAAAAACACTCAGTTCTATAAATAAATGGGGAACTGATAAGTCCGCTAGCAGGCACTAATCCAAAAGACCATGCTTATCTGCTCTTTTCCTGGCAAGATCATAAACTTCTTCATCAGCACGTACACCAATCACAATAACTATCATAGATGATTCTGTTCGGCGAAGCTGATAGACAACCATCAAACCTGCTGATCGAAGTTTGATTTTCAGCAAGCCTGCAAGATTCGTATTGCTGTGATTACCAAGAGGTTTTCCATACCCTTGCTCATCAATCGGTAGTGGATTTTGCTGTACCTTTTTAATTGCTTTCAAAACAAGGATACGCTGACTTCCATCAAAATCTTTCAAATCTTTCTCTGCTTCCGGCAGATATTCTAGCTTCCAGTTCATTCGATATCCACCTCATTAAAACCAGCAAGAATTTCAGCATCACGTTTGTCTGTTTTGATACGCTTTTTACTACGTTGCTCAAGCATTGTAGTAGGAGCGAGAATAATACATTTTACATTATCGCCGTTAATTGGTGATACAAAGTATAACCGAGGTAACCAGCCTCATAACCGCATATGAAGTTAGCAGCGTCTCCGTAGATGGTTCTAAGAAACTCCAGATAGTTCAGAATTTTTTTGTAATCAGCTTCTGTCCTCTGGTAGTGAGAGGCCTTTTCGGCTTCAATTGTGTAAGCACAAAGTGAAAAACTTTCCTTGTGAACGTCCATTCCTACGTAAATTCATTTGATGACCTCCCTTTGTATTCGGAGAGGATCTGTCTGTGCCGTGCGTATTGTATAACGCGGACTGATTTTCAAAGGGGTGGCCATTAAGTGATCAGAATTCAGGGGAAACTTTGGATGCTCGGTCATTCAATGACCGAGTAGGTGACTAGCAGAGACAAAATAAAACGGAGCTGTTGGCGCAGCGGATTGGAGCGATATGGGCAAGTCTTTTTCATGCGAATGTACAAAATGTGGCTATGAAATTTACGGCGACATTGGCATTGGGTTCTTATACCCCGAAGTGTATAAGAAAACCGTCGAAAAAATAAAACGAGGCGAATTAGGCAATGAGATAAAGAATTTTATGGAAGCATTCGAAAATGGTGCGATTGATTGTGAGAATGTAATGGCTAAATGCACAGATTGCGGAGAGTGTTTTCAAGTTCAGGATCTAACGATGTATGTACCTAAGGCTGATTATAATGCAAGACAAATGAACAAGAACAGAAGTTGGTGTGTAGCATTTCCTTTTCATGAATCAGATTATGTATCACCGTGCGATTTAAAAAAGTACTTCGAGGAATTTGAAAAATATGATCATCGTTGCCCTAAATGTGGCGGGGAAGCGGAAATTGTGAAATCCTTTGAAAGAAAACTTCTGGGTGGAGCAATAAAATGCACCAAATGTGGCGGAGATATGAAACTAACGGACATTATGCTATGGGACTAATTTTCTCAAATGGATGCTAAGCCAGCATTATGACAATAAGACCGTGACCATCCGGAAATTCCGGTATCCGGTGTTCAACATTGGCTTGAATGAGAAGCTGAATGATACCACACCGACCTTGCTGGATACGCAGGTGCTCAGTTGCAGCACTTTCAAGTTCTATGGAAGTTATACGCCTTACGGTCATTTCTTTGATGGGGGAGATGGGTATTGGTACGGCTTTGCCAATCAGCAGAATTCCGTTGGCAGTGTAACGGTGCTATGGATTAAGATCAAGAAGGAAGATTATTCCTTTACGGAAGGACTCTAGACACTGAGCAATGCCATGCTGCAGACCATCGGCAGCGTGAAATATGACAGCTATCCATGCCTTACGAACAGGGCGGTGGTGCGCAAGAGTTATTTCAATTCCGGATAATAGGTGTTGTCATTCCTGTTAAAATAAAGTTCGCTTGAACCGTTGCCACAGAATATTTCCAGCATCATATCAAGATACCATAATGTGTCAGCTTTCCTTAATTCATCAAGGCTCATCCAGAACACTTTTCCTTCCGAGGATGACCGGATGCTGCCGGAATAGGTGGCAGTTTTATATAAGAAAACCATATAGCGAGATCCATCCAACTCGATCCAGTCCTTGATGCCACAAAATTCAATATTTGAAACAGATAATCCGGTTTCTTCTTTAATTTCCCGGATTACGGAATCTACAACGGATTCATTACTTTCAATATGACCGCCGGGGAAGATGAGTCCTTTGCAGTCTTTTAACAATTTTTCTTCGACGAGTACATTGCCCTGTCCATCATAGATCATACACATGTTTGTGAGTTCTACCGGTGTTTTACGCTCCATCGTATTACTGTATCCTTTCTTTTTTTCATGCCTTTTTCATGCCTGAATGTCTTTATTATAGCAGAAAAAAATTTTTATACAAGAAATTGTTCTGTCCGACTGTTAAGGCATTGAAAAACCTGAGGTATTTTGGAGGAATCTATGAAGGGACGAAAGGGAATGAAGAATTATGGAGAAGCGTAAAAATGTACATAGAAGACATCTTTTATAAAGTGGTTGAAAACGAGCTCTGAACGGAGTATAATGCTATTGAAGATTTCTGTGGGTAACCGCAAAAAGCTTGCGGAGAGGAAATTGCTTAGTTCGCGTACAAGCACCAAGGAATTATCTGCTTGGGTGGACAGCTTAAGTCTTTGTTACATTATGAATCGAGAAATTCTCACGAAATATGTTCTTGAAACCTATAACGCCAATCTGGATTATTCATGGGAGAAATATCCGAATTTTGCAGTGTTTCGACATGCGAACAATAAAAAAGTGGTTTGCACTGATTATGGATATTCCGAGAAATAAATTGGGTCTGCAAGGGAATGAACAAATTGATGTAGTGAATCTGAAATGTGATCCGCTTTTGATTGGCTC
Organism: uncultured Oscillospiraceae bacterium; assembly: GCA_963652495.1. Taxonomy (GTDB): domain Bacteria; phylum Bacillota; class Clostridia; order Lachnospirales; family Lachnospiraceae; genus Anthropogastromicrobium. The sequence goes on along the minus strand of CAVJTU010000041.1, from coordinate 23,973 downwards.
TCTCCGTCAGGAGACGGGATTTTTTTCAGCGTACCACATGAACAAAGCAAGCTGGATTACGGTAGCACTCGACGGCACTGTGTCGGATGACAAATTAAAACTGCTGTTGGATATGAGCTATGAAGCTACTGCGTCAAAGGTGCGAAAAAGAAAGAACAGCTCAGATTAGGCTTGGCGGCATATTAGCATAGAAAAAATGGGAAAGGCGGGATACGGATGGAGTGGGCAGACGGAAAAACACGCTGCTGTTGGGCAAATCCGAAAAATGAGCGGTACATCCGTTATCACGATGAAGAGTGGGGCGTTCCGGTATATGATGACCGGAAGCTCTTTGAGATGCTGATACTGGAGTGCTTTCAGGCAGGACTGTCCTGGGAGTGTATCCTCAACAAGCGAGATGCTTTTCATGAAGCCTTTGACGGCTTTAATCTGGAGAAGGTCTGCGCCTATACCGAGGACAAGCTGGAGGAACTGCGGAGCAATTCAGGTATCATCCGAAACCGCCTGAAAATACAAGCCGCTGTTACCAATGCACAGGCATTTCGTGAGATTCAGAAAGAGTACGGCAGTTTTTCAGACTATCTTTGGCATTGGACAGACGACCAGGTAGTTTATGAGATCGGACAGACAAGCTCAGAACTGTCCGACCGTATATCAAAAGATTTGAAAAAGCGCGGCATGAAGTTTGTAGGAAGTACGGTTATCTACGCCTATTTGCAGGCAGTGGGAGTGATCTGTTCTCATGAGCATGGATGCTTCTTAGCAAACCGAGAAGTTGGTTAGGCCGATGTCATTGCTAAAACGGTGTCTTTCAATATTTTATGATACCAGGGTCAAAAGGTCAGAAAGCCGATGCAAGCTTGCTTGCAAGAGGATTTTTGACCTCTTGACCCCAACATCATAAAATGAGGTGATAGTATGATTTTTAAAACACTTGGAAATAAAGATAAGCCCGCCGTGCTGTTTTTCCACGCCATGGGCGTGACGGGCGAGAGCAGCATGCCGGCCGCGAAGCATCTGCAGGAGAAATATTTTTGTATCATGCCGACGTCGACGGTCTACTGCGAGGGACAGTGCTATGTCAGCAAGGCCGATGAGGTGCGACAGGTGGAGAATTTTTTGCGTGAAAACGGCGTTCTGCGCCTTACGCTCGTTGTTGCGTCCTCGATAGGCGCAGACCTTGCCATGACCTTTCTTACAAATACAGAACTGCCTGTGGATCACGTTTTCTTCGACGGCAGACAGTTTGCACAGATTGGAAAAGGCACACGCCGCATCATGACACCATTTCTCTATCTTGCAATAAAGAGTTTGTACTGGTCGAAGGGCGGGACACTGAAAAAGATACTCTGGTGCGACGACGAGGCGATAAAGCCCTATTTCATCGCTGCCGGAAAGGCATTGCATTACGGAAATCTTCGCCGTTAGCGGGCTGAGAGTCTAGAGGATAAGCCTTTTTTGCCACTGCCTGAGGAGATGCAAAGTCGCACTTATTTTGAGTTTGGCAGCATAGAAGAGCACTATAAATACCGCGATGCAGTCATGAAAGCATATCCACAGGGCAATTACCCGGTGTTTGAGGGGGATAACCACATGCAGTTCCAGATCCGTGACCCGGAAGGCTTTGCAGAAATGCTTCGTCTGGTTATGGAAGAATCGCAGCTCAAAGCCTTCGTCTATCGGAATATCGGGAGGCATTTGATGAATGGCAATGTGAAGAGGATTAGGAATCTGGCGCTGGAATCCTAAAACGGATAAGAAAGGATGATTCAATGGGTTATTTTGCTGTGATTGATACTGAGACAAACTGGAATAATGAAGTAATGTCCATAGGTGTTGTGATAGCGGAGAAAGATACATTCGAAAAGGTTGATGATCTATATTTTATATTTGATCCAGAGTATAAGATTGGCGGTATGTTTTCTATGGTACTTCCGGTAAAAGGACGAGCACCTAAAGATCTTTTATTTACACGTAAGATAGCTATGGAAAAATTTAAAGAAGCTTTTGAAAAATATGGCGTAAAAGATTTGTTTGCTTATAATGGCGCTTTTGATAAGAATTTGTTGAAGGAATTAGCGTCGTATAGATGGTTTGACATTATGAAAATTGCTGCATATAGGCAGTATAACGATAAGATTCCTGCCAGTATAGAATGCTGCAAAACAGGAAAAATGAAGCGTAATTATGGTGTGGAACCTATGATGCAGTTGCTGTCTGGTAATTGTAGATATACGGAAGTACATAACGCTTTATATGACGCAGCTGATGAACTTGAGATTATGCGGTTACTTGGAAAAACATTTGAAGAGTATATCGTTGCGAAAATTTGATTGATAGTCAAAGCGGACATTTGCAATCCGCTTCGCTGCGTAGCTCTACACCGAATAACTGCTTCGTAGCGTATCAGGAGTGGCTTGTACCACTCCTGATACGAGCAAGTCCCAACCCACTGCTTATTGCTTCACAAATTATATTTTGTTTGCAAAATTGCATAACTGCATTGCTACGCCATCCTGCATAATCTGAAACCCATGCTTTTCATAAAAAGCTGCGTTCTTACGTTCCTCCGGTATGAGTTCTCCGAAGGAATAAATTCATATGACAGAATGGGAAAAGGCACAGAACGGCTATTTATACGATGTGAACTATGATAAGGAGATTGTAGCGGCACGAACAAGATGTGTCGATTTGTGTTTTTTTCGATTTGGTGGGATGTCACACCGGCGATCATCAATATTTCCCTGGAGAGCGATGACCTGACTGGAAAGCGCACAGATATAATTTACAAGGTTCCTCCCACCTCCCAAGGAAAGTGGGTTTCTGCCTGTGACAAACGAAAGGATTTTAATTATGAAGGTTTTGGTTATTCCTGATGTTCATCTAAAACCGCATATGTTTAAACAGGCGGTTGCTTTACTTAAGACAGGCGTTGTCCAGCGAGCAGTATGTCTGATGGATATTCCTGACGACTGGGATAAACAATTTGATGTTGCGCTTTACGAAGAGACCTATGATGAGGCAATTCATTTTGCAAAATCATTTCCGGAAACTGCCTGGTGTTATGGCAATCATGATCTTAGTTATTTCTGGCATTGTTTGGAAAGTGGATACAGTTTGATGGCCGATTATACTGTTCGGCGGAAGTTACTGGATCTGCGGGCGGCAGTTCCGGAAGATAATCCAATCCGCTATGTTCAAAGAATTGATAATGTTCTCTTTTCCCATGGTGGCGTATTAAATTTTTTTGTGGAAGAGTATATCCCGAAATCAAAATACCATGATGTGGATGCAGTAGTAGAGACAATCAATGGACTTGGCAGAAATGAAATGTGGAATGATGCATCACCAATCTGGCTAAGACCTCAGGGCAGAAAAATGCAATTATATAAGCCTCGTAAATTGCTTCAGGTTGTCGGTCATACCCCCGTGAATCGAATTACAAAAGAAGGTAATCTTATCAGCACGGATGTGTTTTCTACATACAGAGATGGAAGACCAATCGGAACAGAAGAGTATCTTTTGCTGGATACACTGACATGGGAATACGACGGAATTAAAATGTAATGACAGATAATCAGATGAATATAGAACAAACAGAATGGGGATTCGGATATGTTAGGTTAGCTTAAACGGTACATACCGTAGCGATAGATGCCAGTTTATAGAAGTGGAACAGATAGAGGTTCTGCTTCATAGATTGGTTATTTTTATTTGAAATTGAATGAGAGTGATGAAGAACAGCGCAGGTGACAGGATAAAAAGAGATAAAAAGACAATAGAAGATTACTTGTCAGAACTGAAAATGGATTGACTTGTGGTTGCGATAAAAGAAATATATGGTATCATAGTATATGGATAGTAGAAATGTTTAAAGCAGGAAGAGCTTGACATTACAGAGAGGAGGCAAGGGATGATAGATTATTTTCTACCGATTGGAGGGGCAAATGAAATCGGTGCATCGGCCTATTTTATATCGCTTGATGGGATTAACATTTTACTTGACTGTGGTGCCAGACTAAAGGGCGAAGAACTATGTCCGGATTATGATCGTCTGTTACAGGAAATCACAGATTTTTCGGAGATTGATCTGATACTGATAAGTCATGCACATTATGATCATATCGGGTCATTTGCAAGAATCAGTGGATTGGCACCGAATGCTGAAATAATAGCGACAGATGATACGAAGCAGCTTATTTCCATGCAGCTGCTGGATTTTGGACGAATTTCAAGACGGAAAGAATCGGATCGCGTCAAAAATGAACGGTATCGTTTGGCACAGGCGCTGCTGTCACGTATTCATGTGCGTCCGGTTATGAGACCGTTTGAACTAAAACAAAATAAGATAAAAATTACGTTCATGCCGGCCGGTCATATGCCGGGAGCAGTTATGATTTACATAGAGACATCAAACCATCGGGTATTGTATTCCGGAGATTTCAGTGTTCGGACGATGTTTGGACAAAATGGTATGAGATTGCTGTCAGGTATCGAGCCAGACGTATTTTTATTGAATGCACCGAACACGTATATGAGTAGAACTGAGTGGGAGAAAGAACTTTCAAATGCCAGTAAGTATGAAATTCAAAGTGATCATTATCTAAGACTGGAAAAGACCATTCGGGAAAATATTCAACACAGAAATATTTATTTATATTCAAGAAGTATTCCCAAACATTTAGACATGATGTATTTTTTGCGTGAAAGCTTCTCTGAAATTCCAATTGTATTAGAACCAAAAAGCAGAGCAATTGCAGATAAGCTTACTGAGATGGGATATGCGGTGTATGGAGAAAATATCAGAGCATCAGAAGAACTGCCCAAAGAAAGATGCATTATTGTCGGACAGGAGATAAGTCGCCCCGGATGCGTGGCAGTATCCTTTGATGGATATAGCCTTCATGCGTCACCGTTGGAGACGATGGAACTTGTAAAAAAAGTTGGCGCAAAAAAGGTATTTGTTTTACATGTTCAGCCTGATGTTAGAAAAAAATCATTGGCGGATGTGTTACGGGAAACGGATGAAGACATTTTTGCCGTTCAGGCTGAAAATGGTATAAAATATTATTTAGAAAGGAAAAAGCAAATGAAACACGAACGAATTTTGCATGAGGTACTGCAAAAAGAGCGAGAGACAGCAAATGAGCAATTAAAGGATGGAAATGGGAAACTGACCATGGAATGGGTTGCTGTTTACGGAAGTCTTCTGTATCCCGGAAAGCATCCCAAAGAGGCGTATGAACAGCTTCAAAAAACGTTTGTAAAGGAATATTTCATTTCCTACAGCGATTATAGAGAGGTATTGAGAAATGTAAATCTTGATAGTGAGGAGAAAAGAAACTATATAATGGATCTGGTAGGACAGGGTGTAACATTATTGAAGAAAGCACTCGATGGCGATAAGAATGCAATTGACAAATATGCAGCTTTTACAGAAGATTTGGCGCCGCGGGATCGAAAAAGCCGAAAGATATTTTTTATAGGCAAATATATGGTCACTTTTCTTATCCTTATTGATCCGGATCTGAAGAATGATATGTATCGACCGATTGTAATTACATTCGGAGCGAGATATTGTGATCGACTGCTGCGAAATATACGCGACCGTCTTTTGGATGAATACGGAATGAGCAGGAGAAGGAGATCAGCACGAGACGTTCTTCAGAAGACAGAAAAAGCACTGTTGGAATCAACAGAGGCAGCGGTAGACTTTACAGCAGGTGATGAGCTTGAACGACTGCGCTTTGCAAACAACAACTATAAAAATTCTCTTGAACTGGTTCAGTCAATGCTTGATGAGCTGAATGAGACGATCGATGAGACCGCAGCTGATGCGAAGAATGCGGCCGTTGCTTCGTTTTACGCAACAATGAATTCGGATAAATATGGAAATCTTCTGGATAGCATTGAGCTAGTAGAACGAAGACTTGTGGTGATAAAAGAGCAAAAAGTTAAGGTTTTGCCGCAGCTGATGCCGCTTACGATTGTATTTAAGCAACTGCTTCGATTTATTAAGGAGTGCGGAATTACACCGATTGATGTGACGGGAAGAGAATTTACAACAGAAGTGGAAGGTTTGGCTGATTATACATACATTGGAGAAGCGTACTCTAAGGAAGGAGAACAGAAAACGGTTGTAGTTGAGCGACCAGGCTGGAAATTTGGAGATACGGTTATTACATTGCCAACAGTTCGCGAAAAAGAAGATGAAGGGAGCATATGATAATGGCTGAAAAGCAATTTTACACTGCAATTGATTTGGGAACGACAAATTCTGTTATTGCATATGGAAATATCGTAAATGATAAATTTAATCCGGTTGTACTGGATTTGGAGCGAAAAAATGAAACAGGAAGCACTTCGAGAGGTTCGTTGCTTCCGTCTGTCGTTTTTTATTACAAAAACAAAGACGGTGATATGATGACGGACGTTGGAGACTATGCGAAGGGACGATACGGCATCAATTCTGGATATGTGTGCAAATCCGTAAAGTCTCTGATGGGGGTATCAGACCGTGTGCCGTTAGTAGACGACATCGCAGACAAGACACCGGCAGATGTCTCAGCACAGATTCTTTCATATATGATAAAGTTATCAAAAAAACGGCTTTTTCAACCTACATTAAGCGATGTGATTATTACGGTTCCGGCATCTTTTGATTCAGATCAGTGTCAGGCAACGATTGATGCTGCGCAAAAGGCAGGCATTAACGTTGAGAACAGACATGATGTTTTGCTGTACGAGCCAAAAGCAGTTATCTATGATTTTATGAGAATGCAGGAGGCAGGAGAGATTTCAGCAGATCAGTTAAATCTTGATACAGACAAGAACATACTGGTATTTGATTTAGGTGGTGGTACACTGGACGTAACAATACATAGAGTAGGACGTGCACGGGAAGGTCTATATAATATTAAGGACCTTGCAATCTGCCGTTATACACTTCTTGGCGGAGATGATTTTGACGAATTGATTGCGAAAGATATGTTAAAGCGCTTTGAAGAAATGTATGACATTAAGGTAAGTGTAAAGCGACGCGAAGAAGTAATGTGTAAGCTGATAAAACTTGCAGAGAATTTAAAAAAGGAGCTATCGACATCGTATGAAAATGCGCACATGTCAGACGTAGAACTTGATGATGATTACGAGTTTGAAGTAATGGATGCAAACCTTTATGATATCTATGCATTTGAAAGTACCTACACGAAAGGAGAAATAGAGAAGATTATTGCACCTCTTATGGGATATCAGTATAAGAAGGAGGATGTAAGACGAATTCAGCAAATGACGGAAAAGGATGTTGATAACATCATCTATCCGATATTGGATGTTCTTGATAAAGCAGGAAGCACTGTCAAAATAGATGCGGTCCTTTTGAACGGTGGAATGACCAAATTTTATCTGGTCAAAAAACGATTAAAGGATTTCTTTGGATTTGAGCCACTGGCAACTTCTGATCCGGATTTAGCCGTCGCAAGAGGTGCTGTCTATTATCATTATTGTCTTCATAAATATAACATTCATAGTGCGGATTATCAGAAAGAAATGGCAGCGGCAGAGGTTGAGAAAACGGTGCTAAGCAAGCCTTTGTTTAATACCAGCACGATTCTCAATGATTCGATCAATCTTGGATTGCGCGGCGAATATGTAAGCCTTTTAATTCCGGCGGGAACAGAACTTCCCTATCGTTCAGAGGAAATTCGCGATAAATATAAGCTTGAGAAGGCAACAAATTCCATTGGAATTGAGATGTTTTTAGGGCGCGGAAAGACCAAAAACCTTCCGAACAGACGTATTGCGACAAGAGTTGTAAAATTTTGCACTACATATCCGGCTAATACACCGATCAGCTTTCAAATTTATATCAATTCGATGCGAATGATGACAATGGAGGCATGGATTACCGATAAGCCGAATACAAAGGCAACCATAGAAATGGATATGGCATCGTTGAAAGAGACAAAAAAAGTTGACAAAGGCATTCAGACAACTGAAAAGATAAAACTCAATGCAAAGAGTGAAATGAACGAACTGAAGGTGATGGCAGGAAGAAACAAGAAGAGTTTGGGTCATGAGTTAAATGACCAGATTACAAATATGCTTGAAGCAATTGGTCAGGCATCCAATCCAGAGGATTTCTTTGAACCATGCATTGAGCAGGTAAAGGTTTGCAAGCAGTCTGATGTAATGAGAGGATACATTTATACAATTGCGCAGACCTTTAGGGATGGATGGAATGAGCAGCAAAAGAGAAAAATTCTGTCAATCGCAAAGGAACATTTCAAACCGGATGCATCTATGATTGGTCAAAACAGTTATGTTATGAGAAAGGCATTGGAACTGATTGCGGCGATTGACCCTGAGTTTGTAGATTTCTATGCAGAATATCTTAGACATGTTTCAGAGGAAAAAAGCCAGCTAAAGCAGGCGATGTTCCAGTTTGTCGTGCTGAATGAGAAAGATGATATACGAGTTGCCAAGTTTTTTGATGAGTTCTTTAAGGCCTCGGAGTTGAATAAGTGGATTGTGCAGGTATTGGTTCAGCGTTACGGAAGAGGAACTTCCAAGGAATATCAGCTAAAATTTTCTAAACTTGTAAAGACGCTGGTTAAGGACATGGATGTACAGAACAGAACGAGCATTCCGCGCTATCTGGTTGTATTGATTGCGGAGCTGTGCAGCGATGATATAGACAATCCATTACAGAATGATAAGTACACAGCAAAGCCAGCATGGAAGGCATTGCAGGGATATCTTGATGAGGAAGCGGATGTGGTATTTTGTTCTGCAATTGTGAATATCTGGAACGGGGCAACACTTACAGCGGAGGAAGAGGCAAAGATACAGGCCATATTGAAGGAGAGCAAATAGCAAAGCGGATTGCGGATGTCCTCTTGACGAAACAGGCGGTAATTTTGTGAGAAAATAGTTGAAAAGAGAATTACATTAATGTAAAATAAGAGCGTTATATACAATAATCACAAAAAGCGATTTTAAATAAAAAACTTTTTGAACTAAAGTTGCAATAGACCTCCTTTCGGGGGATTGTCTGTTAGAGTAAAGAAAAACTGCTGACTATTTGAAATGGGGGTCAAAATGTCTTTTGACCCCAACATCATTGCATGAATTTATGGCGGCAGAATGGTCACAACGAAGAAAGGATGGAAGAATGCCATGGAGAAGATAAAAGTATTAGTAGTAGATGATGAGAGCAGAATGAGAAAATTAGTAAGTGACTTTCTGACAAGAGACGGTTATGACGTTATTGAAGCAGGAGACGGTGAGGAAGCTGTAGAAACATTTTTTAACAATAAAGACATTGCCGTGATTCTGCTTGACGTCATGATGCCTAAGATGAATGGTTGGCAGGTATTAAAGACAATCCGTGAATATTCACAGGTGCCGGTAATTATGCTGACAGCAAAGGGTGAGGAACAGGATGAATTGCACGGCTTTGATCTTGGCGTAGACGAATATATCAGCAAGCCGTTCAGTCCAAAGATTCTTGTTGCAAGAGTCGGTGCCGTATTAAAGAGAAGCAATCAGGTCAAATCCAGTAAGCTTGAGTGCGGCGGAATCGTTATTGATAAGGCTGCACATCAGGTGACAATTGATGGAAAGGAAATTGAACTTAGCTTCAAGGAATTTGAGCTGCTTACCTATTTTATGGAAAACAGAGGTCTTGCACTGTCACGAGAAAAGATTTTAAACAATGTATGGAATTACGATTACTTTGGTGATGCCAGAACTATTGATACACATGTAAAGAAATTGAGAAGCAAGATGGGTGAGAAGGGCGAGTACATTCACACCATCTGGGGCATGGGCTACAAATTTGAGGTAGAGTAAGGTAGTGCAATACATTCTTGATGAAAGGACAGGTTCAGTATGAAATCATCCATACGAACACAGATTACGGCTGCTTTTATTGTAATCCTCACGTTGACAATGGTGCTGTGCATCGGCTTAAACAATGGTCTGTTGAAAGACTTCTACTATAAGAAGAAGCAAGAAAAGATAGTTCATTATTACGAAAAACTAAATCAGTTGGCGAATAACAGCAATGAGACTACGGATGAGATCAGCGATGTGCTGGTGACTATGCGCGATTCGGATAATATTTCCTTTATTCAGACTACATCGGACTGGTCACTCGACGAAGTAAGTGCAAATTGTGTGTCTAACATTCAGGCAAATGATCTTCGCCGCCGTCTGATGCAATATATACTTGTCTGGGATCACGTGGATACAGTCACCGTATTAAAGCAGGCAGACAAATACAAAATTTTAAGGTATTATGACCAGATTGAGGGAACTTCGTATATGGATTGTTATGGCTCTTTGAGCAATGATACGTTTTTTTTAATGTCCACACCGTTAGAGGCGGTACAAGACAGTGCGCAGATTTCCAATCAGTTTTTTATGTTTACATGCATGGGTGCGATGGTACTTGCGCTGATTGTTATCACAGCAATTTCAAACCGTCTGACAAAGCCGCTTTTGCAGCTTGCAGAGATTGCAGACCATATGGCAAATCTTGATTTCACAAGCAAGTACACGGGAAGCATGGACAATGAAGTTGGTCTTTTGGGAAATAGTATGAATTCAATGTCCGAGCAGCTTGAAAGTACGATAAATCAGCTGCAAACGGCAAATGAACAGCTTAAAAAAGATATTGATGAGAAGATTCAGATCGATGAGGTGCGAAAGGAATTTTTGTCAAATGTTTCCCATGAGTTAAAGACACCGATTGCATTGATTCAAGGTTATGCAGAAGGTCTTCAGGAAGGCATCAGTGATGATCCGGAGAGCAGGGCATTCTACTGCGATGTCATTGTTGATGAGGCAAAGAAGATGAACCGTATGGTGCGCAAGCTCCTGACATTAAATCATCTTGAATTTGGTCAGGATGCGCTTACCGAAGAAACTTTTGATATCAGCGAAATGTTAAACACATTGCTTAACTCAGGCGCACTTGAGATGCAAAAAAAAGATATTCAGGTAATTAAAAATTACCCGTCATCCTGCATGGTACTGGCCGATGAGTTTAAGATCGAAGAGGTTTGTACGAACTATATCAGTAACGCAATGAATCATGTAAGCGGCGACATGCGCATTACGGTTACACTCGAAGATCAAAAAGAAAATGTCAAGATTACGGTGGCAAATACCGGTGAGCCGATTCCAGAGGACTCGCTTGACAAGGTATGGATCAAGTTTTATAAGGTTGATAAGGCAAGGACAAGAGAGTACGGCGGAAGCGGCATTGGTTTGTCCATCGTAAAAGCGATTATGGATGCACATAAGCAGCCATTTGGCGTGTATAATACAGATGAAGGTGTGGCATTCTGGTTCTGTTTAAAAAAAGCACCGCAGGAAGATATTGATGTGTCGGATAAGAATGCAATAGGTACACAAAAAGACGGATATACGGGGGAAAGTAAATGACGCAGGAAATATGGAATAAGATCAAAAACAGTGAAATGCTGCTGATTGGAATTGGCACGCAGCTGGCGGTTAAAGAGGATAACGAAGCACAAATTGACGAGGTTTACGATATACTTGCCAGACTTGCAAAGGGAAGAAACTGCTTTGCCATCACATCCAATACCGACAAAAAGCTGTTAGATGGGCGAATCTCAAAATTTTTAACGGCAGCACCGAAAGTAGAAGGCCAGGAAAAACAGTGGGAGGCTTATATGAATTGGCTTAGCTGTTCACTGACACATGAATTGACTATTTTAGAGCTTGGCGAAGGTTTTGCCGATCCTATGGTCATGCGCTGGCCATTCGAGAAGGTGCTTTCCATGCACCAGAAGGCAACTCTCATCCGCGTGCATCCAACACTGTACCAGGTACCAACTGAGTTAAACGGCAGAGGTATTGGCATTAAGGAAAGCTGCATCCAATTTGTGCAGGAGATCGCGCAGGAGCAGATGAAGTAATTACAGTTCACGGGCAGATGCAATTTAGACTGTTGGTCATGCAGCGCATGAGCAGCAACAGGTAAAATACGTGTAAAAGAGTTGTCATGGAAACCTTCGTATGCTATAATCAATCTGTTTTTATACACACTATTTAGGGGGTGGCGCATTGATAGCAATTATTGATTACGATGCAGGAAACATCAAAAGTGTAGAAAAGGCACTTTTATCAATGGGAGAGACACCAGTTCTGACAAGAGATCCAGAGGTGATTCTTCAGGCAGATCACATCATTCTCCCGGGAGTTGGTTCCTTTGGCGATGCGATGGAAAACTTAACGAAATTTGGATTGGTCGATGTGATTCACAAAGCGATTGATCGAAAAATCCCATTTTTGGGTATTTGTCTGGGACTTCAACTTCTTTTTGAGAGCAGTGAAGAGACACCGGGTGTAGCAGGACTTGGTATCCTGAAGGGAAAAATTGTGCGAATTCCAGAGGGACCAGGACTTAAGATTCCTCATATGGGCTGGAATTCTCTTACTGTTCGTAAAGGAGCATCACTGTTTAAAGGACTCGAAAAAGAGCCGTATGTATACTTTGTTCATTCCTATTACCTTCAGGCAGAGGATCCGGACATTGTGGCGGCAACTGCGCAGTATGGTGTGATTATCCATGCATCTGTAGAAAAAGGAAATGTCTTTGCATGTCAGTTCCACCCGGAGAAGAGTTCAAAGACAGGTCTTGCAATTCTCAAAAACTTCTTAGAGCAGAGGAGGGAAGGCTGATGTTTACAAAGCGTATTATTCCTTGTCTGGACGTACATAACGGGCGCGTCGTCAAGGGCGTGAATTTTGTGAATCTGCAGGATGCCGGAGATCCGGTCGAGATTGCGGCAGCATATGATGCATTAGGTGCAGATGAACTGGTATTTTTGGATATTACCGCATCAAGCGATGCGCGAAACATTGTCGTGGATATGGTGCGTCGAGTAGCGCAGAAGGTGTTCATTCCGTTTACGGTCGGAGGAGGCATTCGTACAGTAGAGGATTTTCGTATGCTGCTTCGCGAGGGCGCAGACAAAATTTCCATCAATTCCTCTGCGATTAACACCCCGAAACTGATCAGCGATGCGGCAGATAAGTTCGGCAGTCAGTGCGTAGTGGTAGCGATTGATGCAAAACGGCGCGCAGACGGCAGCGGATGGAACGTTTATAAAAACGGCGGTCGTATCGATACCGGACTCGATGCAGTTGAGTGGGCATCCAAGGCATGCAGCATGGGTGCAGGTGAGATCCTTCTTACCAGTATGGATTGTGACGGCATGAAGACAGGCTACGATATTGCACTTACCAGACAAATCTCTGAGGCAGTCAGCGTCCCGGTTATAGCATCCGGCGGCGCAGGCACAAAGGAGCATTTTTATGAAGCACTGACAGAAGGAAAGGCAGATGCCGCACTTGCAGCAAGTCTGTTCCATTACAAGGAACTCGAGATTGCCGATTTGAAACAATATCTGAAGGCACGCGGCATCAGTGTGCGTATCTAAAAAGCGTTGTTTAGGAAAAACCTGTTTGCAAGTGTTTGTTTTGGGTACTGCTGTGAGTGCAAAGCACGTAGCAATCTGGTATCAAACATCATTTATATTTGGAGGAAAACGATGGGAGCAATCGCAAATGACTGGTTGGAACCGTTAAGTCCTGAATTTAAAAAATCATACTATGCCAGCCTCTATAGAAAAGTAATTGAAGAGTATACCACACATGTGGTGTACCCGCCTTCCGATGAGATCTTTACTGCGTTTAATTTGACGCCGCTCTCCAAAGTAAAGGTGGTCATTCTCGGTCAGGATCCGTACCATGAGCCGGGGCAGGCACACGGTTTGTCTTTCTCGGTAAAGCCGGGAGTGGAAATTCCGCCGTCTCTGGTCAATATTTACCGCGAACTGCATGAGGATCTGGGCTGCTACATCCCGGATAATGGTTATCTGGTCAAGTGGGCAGAGCAGGGAGTTTTGATGTTAAACACTCTTCTTACTGTCCGTGCACATCAGGCATTCTCCCATAAGGGAATTGGCTGGGAGCAGTTTACCGATGCGGCAATTGAGGTGCTTGCAAAGCAGGATCGCCCGATGGTATTTATCCTTTGGGGAAGACCGGCACAGTCCAAAAAGCCGATGATCTACAATTCAAGGCATCTGATCATCGAGTCTGCGCACCCAAGTCCTCTGTCAGCGTACCGTGGTTTCTTCGGAAGCAGACCATTTAGCAGGACAAATGAGTATCTCAAAGAAAATGGTCTTGAGCCAATCGACTGGCAGATTGAGAATTTTGGAACGGGAAGGACTGCAAATTCGTCTGATGGTGTGCAAAATCGCCGATAAAGAGGGAATAACAGAAAGGAAATCAAAAAGATGAATATTATTGAATGGCTGAGAGTCATTTTTCTTGGTATTGTAGAGGGAATCACTGAATGGCTTCCTGTCAGTAGTACCGGACATCTGATTCTGGTAGATGCATTCTGGAAGACAGGTGCACCGGAGGTATTTACGACAGGTAAAGGCGGATTTACGGAGATGTTTAACGTTGTTATTCAGCTTGGTGCAATCCTGGCCGTTGTCACAGTATTCTTTTATAAGCTGAACCCGTTTTCCACCAGAAAGACAAGTGAGCAGAAACACAACACCATCGAGCTGTGGAAGAAGGTTATTGTTGGCTGCATCCCGGCTGGTGTGATCGGCGTATTGTTTAATGATCCAATTGAGCGGTATTTGGATAATTGGCTTGTAGTGGCTGTTATGCTGATAGTAGTCGGCATCGCTTTTATTGTGGTTGAGATGAGGAACAGAAAGGTTCGCCCAACGATCGTAAAATTTACACAGTTGAGCTATAAGACCGCATTTATTATCGGTATCTTCCAGCTGCTATCACTGATTCCTGGAACCTCTCGCTCCGGTATCACCATCATCGGTGGTATGCTGTTTGGCTGCTCTCGTTTCATTGCGGCAGAGTATACCTTCTATTTGGCAATTCCGGTTATGTTCGGTGCCAGTGGTTTAAAGCTTGTAAAATTCCTTGCAAATGGAGGTGGATTCACGCCAGAGCAGTTTTTTGTTGTTTTGCTGGCTATGGTTGTTGCTTATGGCGTATCCATGATTGTAATCAAGTTCTTAATGCAGTATATCAAGCGTCATAATTTCAACAGCTTCGCATTGTATCGTATCGCACTTGGCATTATCGTTTTGATTGTTGGACTTACACACGGTCTGTGATGGGAAGTTCATGATTTGCAATTCGTAATTCATGCAAGAGATTGTAGCAAAAGAATAAAAAAACGCAAATACTCCCACAAAGTAATCTATTGGTTGCTTTGTGGGAGCATTTTTACGTCTTGAGGCACAAAAAGGCATCTTTGAAAAGTTTTTTGATTTTTTTTTTGAAAAAGTGTTGACAAATTATTGCTTACGTGATAATATATGTATCGTCAGGTGAGCGACAGAGGAAACAGAGAAACGAAAGAGTTGTTCAACAGACAAGATAAACATGCAGTTGTGGCGGAATTGGCATACGCGCAAGACTAAGGATCTTGTGAGCCTAGCTCGTACGGGTTCAAGTCCCGTCAACTGCATTTTCTGATGGATTAATTGTCAGAAAGAGAAAATTGCATATGCAGTTGTGGCGGAATTGGCATACGCGCATGATTCAGGTTCATGTCCATGTACTTGGGTAGGGGTTCAAGTCCCCTCAACTGCATTACAAGCGAGGGAGAAGATGAGAAACTTCTCCTTTTTTTGTACGTTATTGACCAGCGAAGTGAATTCATCAGTTTAGGACACAAATAAATGTTCAAGACACAGCGCACCCCAACCCGTGCGAGGGTTCGGAACAGGGTAGCCCGGAAGCGTACGAGCACCAGCGATCAGCCATGCCTTTAGCCGTTCTCCATATAAAAACAGATTATTTCTCTGTACAATTCCCCATTCCATCAAAAGAGCAGCACTTCCCGTGACAAACGGTGCTGCAAAGGAGGTACCGGATACGATTTGGTATCCATCAGGAAAGGCAGGTACCGTAATCGAAACACCGGGAGCTGCGATATCAGGCTTTGTCAAAAGATTTGAAGAGGTAGCAGCACCTCGCCCTGAAAAATCTGCCGGGACATCGGTTTTTGCGTCATAAGCGCCTACTGTTATCACAGAAGAAGCAGTTGAAGGAATGGTAAGCGTATTGTATGGGTTGGGTGAGAGAAAACGCGTTGCGCTATTTAAGCTAGAAGCAGCAGGAAGCCACAGTTCAACTTCCCCATTTTTTATTGAAATGGGTTCAACAATCAAACTCCACACGCCGGAAGACAAATAAAGATGATTGTCTGCTGGAAAAAATTCAAAATAATATTCTTGCAGGCGTTGAAACGGTGATGGCGCACTGTTATAGATTGCAAATCTTGTCTGGTTCAGCATTCCAATATCGGTTCCGAATGCGTTAGAAAGCATGTATTGCGCTCCGGAAGGTGCCAACAGTCGAATCTGCACAACATCCGCGTAATCCTTCCACAGCTGTACGCTGAGCGAACTTTGACGTTCTGAAATTGAAAAATCAACAGTTACTGTTTGGTCAAGAAAGCTAGTGGCATGCACAGGAGAAGCACCTTCATTTCCAGAGGCGGCAACAATACTGATACGTCCTAATAGTGCAACGCGGTTTAAATAAAGCTCTGACAGGGAACTTCCTGTGTGTGCACCATAATTATTTCCGAAGCTGATATTCAGCACAAGAGGACGATTCAATTCCAATGCCTTCCGTATGCAATAATCAATGCCACTGATGAGTTCGGTCGTTCTGGGGTACAATCTCTGGTTTATTCGCATCTTTACAACAATCAGTTCAGCATCAGGCGCAACACCGCGATAGCGTCCATTTGAAGCAGCTCCGTTTCCACAGGCAATCCCGGCAACCCCAGTACCGTGACCGGATTCATCACGCGGTAAAGTTTTTTTGTCTCTTAGTGCCTCATTAATTTGTGCTTGATTGTATTCTGTTCCAAATAAATATCTTTCTGGTGCATTTTCGGTTCCGCTTTGATCCCACAAAAACAAAATGCGGCTATTCCCGGACGGATCTCGAAAATCCGGGTGCGTCAGATCAATGCCGGAATCCACGAAGCCAACAAGAACTCCATTTCCCGTCAGAGAAAGTGGCGGCAGCGTCACCTGTGTAATGCAGGAAGCACGCTTGCCGGAAAGAATCTCAAAGGAAATATAACGTGGCATCTCAATATAAAGAATTTGCGGCAGCGTGCTTATAATAGCAATCAGTGAAGGCGGCAGACGAAGTATTGCGAAGTTTTCAAGGAGCATTGATACTTCAATTTGCGGATATTGCTCTGTCAAAAAAGATAAATCCTGTGATGCGAGTACTAAGATCTCCCAGACATCATCGCCTTGAACGGCTGATAAAGATAGGGACATCTCTTTTAAATTTTGGGGCAGTGACAATGATAAGTTCAAAGCAGCATCTGCTTTTGGATTATTCATAAAAATCCATCCTTTACGAAAAAATGATGTTGGGGTCAAAAAATATTTTCCTTAGCTGGAATAAAACAAATTGGTTATGCATATATATCTGCGATATTGTGATATTCCAACCATTCCTTGAACTTTTGCACAAAATATGATATGATGTAACCGAAATTAAAAGTACAAAATCAGGGAAAGAAAGGAGCGGCGCTCATGCGGTATTCAGATGAAGTGATAGAAGAAGTACGTGCAAGAAACGACGTAGTGGACGTGATCGGAGGGTACATTCACCTGCAAAAAAAAGGCAGCAACTATTTCGGTCTGTGTCCATTTCACAACGAAAAGTCACCGTCATTTTCCGTATCCCCGCAGAAGCAGATGTATTATTGTTTCGGCTGCGGTAAGGGCGGGAATGTTATCACGTTTGTCATGGATTATGAAAATGAGAGCTTTCAGGAGGCGGTTGCAACACTGGCAGACAGAGCCGGAATCGAGCTGCCGCAGGAGGAAGACAGCGAGGAGAGCAGAAGACAGGCAGATTATCGAAGTATCCTGTTTGCAATACAAAGAGAAGCTGCACGGTATTTTTATCATCAGCTGATGAGTGAAAATGGAAAGCGAGGCTACGAATATTTTCAGAATCGAGGACTTTCTGACGAGACAATCAAAAATTTCGGCCTGGGCTATGCCAATCCATACCCGGACGACTTGTATCGCTTTTTGCGCCAGAGGGGGTTTTCGGATGAGCAGCTGAAGGATTCCGGTCTGGTAAAGATCGAAGAAAAAGGCTGCTACGATAAATTCTGGAACCGTGTCATGTTTCCGATTATGGATTTGAATAACAAGGTTATTGGCTTCGGCGGACGTGTCATGGGTGAAGGCGAGCCCAAATATTTAAACTCGCCGGAGACTTTAATCTTTGAAAAGAGCCGTAACCTTTACGGTATGCATGTTGCCAAGCGAAATCGTAAGCCGTATTTTTTGATCTGTGAGGGATATATGGATGTTATCAGCCTTCATCAGGCTGGTTTTACGAACGCAGTGGCTGCACTTGGAACAGCCTTTACGGTGCAGCATGGATTGCTGCTGAAACGTTACACAAAAGAAGTTGTGTTGACCTTTGATAGTGATGGAGCAGGTATCAAGGCAGCGCTTCGTGCGATTCCCATATTAAAAGAAGCGGGACTTTCGGCGCGTGTGCTGACGATGAAACCGTACAAGGATCCGGATGAATTTATCAAAAATATGGGAGCAGAGGCATATCAGAAGCGCATCGACGAGGCAGTGCCTTCCTTTATGTTCGAAATTCAGGTCTTGCGCGATGAATATGATTTTTCGGATCCAAGCAAAAAAACTGAATTTTTTGAGGAGGCAGCAAAAAAACTTTGCACCTTTCAGGATCCGCTTGAACGAAATAATTACATAGAGGCCGTTTCCAGAACTTACGGTATGGATTATCAGATTTTGAAGCAAAAGGTTGAGGAACATGCCTATATTGGATATGCGCAAACTGCGCAGCAGGAGCGAAAAAACACACCGAAAAAACGCGAGAAGGATGATGGTTTAAAGGCAGCACAGCGCCTTCTTTTGACGTGGATCAGTGACCATCCGGACAAGCTTAATCAGCTGGCAGATATCATTACACCGGAGGATTTTTCGGATTCACTTTATCAGGAGGTAGCTCGTCTTTTGTATCGCCAGATCGAGCAGGGAAAGGTCAGTCCGGCAGAACTTCTTACAAATTTTATTGAAAATGAAAGTCAATATCAGGAAGTTGCAAAAATCTTTAACTCAGAGCTGGTTCAGGGAACGTCAGGTTCTGAAAAAACAAGAGGTATCCGTGAGTGTGTGGTTCGTTTAAAACGTCACAGTTTGCAAAAGGAAGCTGATACAACAGCCGATATCAAACGCCTTCAAGAGCTGATGGAGGCATTAAAAGGGTTGGATCACCTGAATATATCCCTTTAATAAGGCAACAATATAGTCAGACATCATAAGGATTCAAACAAAAACGCCTGCGGGCAGAATGAAGGCAGACATGGGAATGAAGCAATTAGAATCTGACAAAAGAGTGGAGGAATTGATCCGCTTGGGAAAGACGCAGGGAGGATTTCTGGAACTTTCCCAGGTGGCGGATAAAATTCCAGAGGCTATGCACACTGAGGAAGAACTAAATCGTGTTGCAGAGCTTCTTGGGCGCAGCCTGATCGCGATTGGGCAAGAAGAGGAAAAGGAATTTGATGTACAGCCAGACAGTTCTTCCTACGATGAGGACGAGCCAATCAAGCTTTATATGAAAGATATCGGGAAGGTGCCGCTTCTTGATGCGAAAGAAGAAACCGAGCTGGCAAAACGAGCCGCTTTCGGGGATGAAGAGGCAAGGAGGAAGCTTGCAGAAGCAAATCTGCGCCTTGTTGTCAGTGTGGCGAAGCACTACAATGGATGTGGATTGCCGCTTCTTGATCTGATTCAAGAGGGAAACCTTGGCTTGATGAAGGCAGTTGAAAAGTTCGATTATACAAAAGGCTACAAATTTTCAACCTATGCAACCTGGTGGATTCGTCAGGCTGTCACGCGCGCAATCGCAGATCAGTCCAGAACGATTCGTATTCCGGTTCATATGGTAGAAAACATGAATCGCATTATCCGTAAATCACGCAGTATGGTGCAGGAACTTGGGCGGGAGCCGAGTATTCAGGAAATTGCGGACGCGCTGAAACTTCCGGTGGAAAGGGTCTGCGATGCGATTCAAATGAATATGGAACCTGTTTCACTTGAGATGCCAGTCGGGGAGGAGGAAGAGACGCATTTAGGCGATTTCATTCAGGATTGCGGAACTATGATTCCACTCGAGGAAACTACGAGGATTTTGTTGAATGAGCAGCTTTTAGAGGCACTTCATACGCTTACACGTCGGGAAGAGGAAGTGCTTCGCCTTCGCTATGGCCTTGCAGATGGCAGGACGAGGACACTTGAGGAAGTTGGGCAGATCTTTCATGTGACAAGAGAGCGCATCCGCCAGATTGAGGCCAAAGCACTCCGAAAACTCAAGCATCCGACAAGAAGTCGAAAACTAAGGGATTACCTGACCTAAATACAAATATAGAGAGGAAATAAGTACCATATGAAATTATCAAAAAGACTGGAAACCGTGGCATCCATGGTAACAAAGGGAAATCGAGCAGCGGATATCGGCTGCGACCATGGTTTTGTGCCGATTTTTCTTGTGGAATCTGGTATTTCACCGTCAGCTGTGGCGGCAGATGTGCGACACGGGCCGCTTTCGCGCGCAAAAGATCATATAAAAGAGCATGGATTAGAGGATAAAATACAGACGCGATTGTCGGACGGATTGTCGGATATAAAGCCGGGTGAGGCAGATTCGCTGATTATGTCTGGCATTGGCGGCATTTTGATGGTACGCCTGTTAGCAGATAACTGTGAGACTGCAAAAAGTTTTCGCGAGTTGATTCTTTCACCACAGTCCGAGTTGGCAGATGTGCGCCGCTATCTTGTTGAAAATGGCTATTTTATTGAGTACGAGCATATGCTGTGTGATGAGGGGAAATTCTACTTTATTTTCCACGTTGTCAGAAAGAACGATGAGCGCGAGTGGTCTGAGGAGGAATATCGTTATGGAAAGGACATATGCGCAGAAGATCTGGAAATCTTTCGAGTATATCTGGAAAAGGAAAAGAGACAATATGAGCAAATTTTGGAAAAAATAAATTTGGCTCCGCAAAACGAACGTTCTGAACGACGCATTGCACAGTTATATGAGGATATTGCCTGTGTAGAAAAACGAAAATGCAGAATCTCATGAGATAATTATAATAAAATTTACAGAAGAAAATTTTGCAGGAGGTTTTACATACTATGAGATGTAATGATATTGAAAAGCAGCTGGAACTTTTTATCCCCAAAAGGGCAGCTGCGGTTGAAAAAGAAAATACGGGACTGATTGTGGGAAGAAGCGATAAAAATGTTTCGACAATTGTGGTTGCATATCGCGTCGATCAGGAAACAATAGATTATGCAATATCTGAGCAGGCCGATATGATCATTGTTCGTGAGCCGATCATCAATGAACCACTTTTGACGATTGGAAGTGACAGTTACCAGGGCCGCCTTCTCTTACAGCTGCTGCGTCACGATATTGCATGCTATGCAACAGGCAGCAGTTTTGAACAGTGCAAAGGAGGAACAGCTGACTGGATCGCGTCGAAGCTCGATTTGTCTGGCATTTATATTATTGAGCCGAAGGCAGTGTACACAGGGGTAAATGGACAGTCTTGTCAGAGCGGTATGGGTCGGATTGGCTATTACAAAAAGAAAAAAACACTCGATGAAATTGTAAAACGTGTCTGCGATGAGTTTTCGCTAGAAGCGGTTCGCGCCTATATTTTAAAGGAAAAGGATGAGCTGGCATTTTCGGATGTGGCAGTAATCGTGTGGGCAGATGAGATGAACATGGATGCGGCAATGGAGCGCGGCGTGCAATTGATTGTCACCTGCGGCGTAAGCTGCCGGGATGCGATGAAGGTATGCAGTGAGCATCGGGCAGTTATTGAATTGTCCGGTGAGACGGCAGAGGGCATTTTTACAGATTGTGTTGAGCAGTATTTATCGGATGTTTTAAGTTCCTCCATTGAAATATTGACAGTGCCAACAAGAAGAAAGTGCAGGTTCTTGACACCCGGAAAGGAGTAGGTGAGAGTGGTAACAGTTTATTATAATGGAAGGCCGTATCAGTATGCGGACAGTACCAAATATCTGGAATTGGCGCGGACAGTTCAGCATGAATTTGAACATGATATTGTGCTGGCCATGGTAAATGGCAAGCTTCAGGAATTATGGAAATATATGAGGGATGGAGCAACGGTAACATTTTTAACGACGCAAAGTCAGGCTGGAATCATGGCTTACCGCAGAAGCGGGGTACTTCTGCTGTTAAAAGCACTGCACGATAGCATTCCGAAGGAACGTCTTGGACAAAATCAGGTGAGAGTAGATTTTTCATTGAGCAAGGGATTGTTTTGCCATTTTAGCAATGGCCTTGTGTTGACAGAGGAGGAGTTAGCGCAGGTGCAGTCTGCTATGGAGACAATACGCGATGCCAATTATCCGATTGAGAAATATAGTATCAGTACGGATTCCGCGATTGAGCAGTTTGGAAGAGTGGGAATGTCTGATAAGGAGCGATTGTTTCGATTCCGTCGTGCATCTAAGGTGAATATCTATTCATTAGGCGGTTTTGAGGATTATTATTATGGCTATATGCTGCCATCCACGAGTTATTTGAAGTACTTTAAGCTGTATGCTTATGAAGATGGATTTGTGCTTCAGATGCCGGTTAAGAAAGCACCTGAGGTTCTTCCGGAGTTTGAACCTCAGAATAAGCTTTTTCAGGTTATGCGGGAAACCGGAAAGTGGGGTGAGGAACTTGGCGTTGCAACAGTGGGCGAATTAAATGAACTGATTACCGGAAAGCCAAATAAAAAATCCTCCTGCCGTGATATCACTGAGTTGATTCTCGTACAGGAAGCATTGATGGAAAAGCGCATGGCACAAATTGCTGATGCGATTGCCAGAGATTCCAGGAAAAAACTTGTTTTGATTGCAGGCCCGTCTTCCTCTGGAAAGACTACCTTCTCCTATCGGCTTTCTGTGCAGCTAAAAGCAGCTGGTCTTCGTCCGCATCCGATTGGTGTGGATAATTATTTTGTGGATCGTGAGAAGAGTCCGAAGGATGCGGATGGCAATTATAATTATGAGGATTTGGAATGCATCGATGTGGCGCAGTTTAATCAGGACATGGAAGATTTGCTTGATGGCAAGACTGTTTCTATGCCATCCTACAATTTTATCACTGGACATCGGGAGTATAATGGGAATCTCCTGAAGCTTGGCCCGGAGGATATTCTGGTCATCGAGGGCATTCATTGTTTAAACGAAAAGTTATATCCGTCACTTCCAAAAGAAGCTATTTTCCGTATCTATATCAGCGCACTGACCCAGTTAAATATTGATGAGCATAATCGTATTCCAACAACAGATGGACGTTTGATCCGGCGTATGGTGCGTGATGCCAGAACAAGAGGTGCCTCTGCTCAGAATACCATTGCCATGTGGAACAGTGTGCGTAAGGGCGAGGAGAAAAATATTTTTCCATATCAGGAGACTGCGGATGTGGTCTTTAACTCTGCATTAATCTATGAACTTGCCGTATTAAAGCCATATGCAGAACCACTTTTATTTGGAATTGACCGCAGTGCACCAGAGTATGCAGAGGCAAAGCGCTTATTGAAATTTTTTGACTATTTTGTGGGCATCGACAGTCAGAAGATTCCAATCAATTCAGTTTTGCGGGAGTTTATCGGCGGAAGCTGCTTTAATGTGTGATGAAAGCGGTTAGATGATTGTTTTGCAGATAGTGACATTCATTATTGCCTCATAATTTGTCAGCATTGACGAGTAAAAAAATAATATAAAAAAACCTCCCACTTTTTGGGATTTTGAGCGATAATAGAAG
>CAVJTU010000040.1:0-28028 GCA_963652495.1 uncultured Oscillospiraceae bacterium | reverse complement strand
CAAAAAAATAGGCACTACATAAATTCAAAATGTCCTTGACAAAGGGTACAGTTCATCTATGGAATAAGTACAACTGCTTCCTGTGCAATCATTGCCGAAATCGGTACAGATTTAAAACTGCAGAACACATCTGTTCATGGGCCGGTCTGTGTCCCGGCAATAACGAGAGTGCCGGAAAAAAAGTACCTCTATCACAAAAGGCAATCTTTATATAAAAAGTATGCTTTGTGAGATTGCCTGGATAATTGCCGGCAAACGAAACACATATCTTTCAGCCTGGTATTGGAGAATCAAGCAGAAAAAAGGAGCCAGAAAAGCCATTGTCGCTCTTGCTCGAAAATTACTTGTTATCATTTATACAATGCTAAAACAAGGCACTAATTTTGATGAAAACTGTTTTGAAGTCAGGCGCAAAAACTGTGAGCAAAAACAACTTTCCCGTTATATACGAGAATTAGAAAAACATGGCTATACGGTTGAAGTTCAAGTATAATCCATCTTTTGTACAAATCATATTTCACTGCTGGCAGCCATTATTATGACTGCTTTATAGTGATGCTTTCATAATTGTTGAAAACATTCGTTGTCAAGGTTCAGATCTTGGCTGCGATTTTTATTTTCGTAGCAAAGTACATCACCAGAATTTCACTGGTATGATCATTCAAGATTCCGAAAGATCATAGCTTAGAATTAATTGCACGACACAGTCCGGCTATGTAAAAAGGCCGATTGGATACTCCAACCGGCCCGCCTTATCGCTCTTGCTGTTCTTTCTATGTTTCTGTTCTTCCGTCTTTGCCCGTTCCTCAACGGTCTGCCAAATGCTGTCCATGTAATCCGTTTCTTTGTTCTCCCAATCGGCAAACACATCTGCAAGCGGGCTGGGGGACTTCAGCAATGCCCGTGCCTGTCTATCCGGCAAGTCATGGTGCTCTAGCGACATCAGAATATCTTCCCGTACCGTGTGTTCATAGGTATGGTTCAAAATCTCCTCCGGTGTCTGAGAAAGTAACCATGCACGATAGGTTTCCTGCTCGGCAAACATCTTCTCATATAGGGCCGTGTTCAGTTCTTCATTGCTCATACTGTGTACCTCCATTTTGATTTTGATATAGAAAAAACCGACTGGCTCTCAAAAGAAAACCAATCGGCTTGCCATATGATTCAATTATTTTTGCGGCAGCAAACGGCTTTTACTGCCGTTTTAATAAAAATTGCTCAGTACCATCCTCTCCATGACGCTTCGTCAAATATGTTAAGTTAATTTATGATAAGCTCGCTTATGCTATTTTCTTATTTCCCCGCATATGCCGTCTTGAACTGACGATTATTCTCTACAAGCTCATCGAAGGTGACGGGACGGTAGCCGTTCAAATCCACACCGGCATTTAATACATGTTCGCGGCATTGGAGTAGCGGCCAGAAATCTGCCGAAGTATCTGCATGGATATGGCCATGGATCATATAAGACCGCTTGGCGTGTTTCCATGTCAGCATCGGATAGTGGCAAAGCGTCAAGCCGTGTACGCCATCCGAGGTTTCCAGAAAATTGTCTACACTGAGAAAGTAGCGGCTCAGATCAACTTTTTCCATCCAAGAGCCGTCATGGTTGCCAACGATCAGCCGCTTCTTGCCTTTCAGCCGCTTTAAGATACTTTCAGGGGCAGCACAGCGGAAGAACATATCTCCGATGATGTATACGGTATCATTGCCCTGTACACGCTCATTCCATGCCGCAATCATCGCTTCATTCATAGCGTCCACATCGGGATATGGCCGCTGACACATCTTTACAATATTTGCATGGCCGAAGTGCGTATCGGCAGTAAAATAGATCATAGCTGCTCAGCCTCCTATCATTTAACCACTATCGCAAGGTCAGGAAGCATCTGCCGTAAAGGGGTAATCATACCAAACGATCCTCGTTGACTAGAAGTATCTCTGAGCTTTCTTTTGCAATATCCAGCATACGCTGCGAAAAACCGCTTTTACTGAATACGCCATAGATAACCTCATAGCCTGGAAAAGCCTTGTGAATTTCTGTGGCATTATCAACTTTTTCTTTTAATGCAAAGTACACCGGCGCATCTACCGGTTTCGCATGGTACTTGCACTCTCCGGCAAATACCCGCTTGTTCTGATGGTCTACGGACATTACATCAATTTCCGTATCGCCATCAAAATCATTCAGCCAATACGAGCCAATACGGGATGGCGCAAAGGAAATCGCTCCGTTTCTGCACAGCTCCGCAAAAATGGTCTTGCAGATGTCCTCATAAGCAAATGCAACGAATTTCTCACGGAAATCCTTGTGCATCTCATCCAGCACAATCTGCATGTTATCTAATTCCAGCTCACCTTTATAGGGATAGACATAGCGGAACCAGAAGCGGATGAAATTGTCCGCAATGAAATACAGTCCCTTGCGCGATTTTTCTGGATTCTTCTCTGTGATCGGCGTCCGCTTCTCTATAAAGCCCAAATCTGAAAGCGTAGACAGATAGGGCGTCAAAGAGGAAGTTTCCTGTCCAAGCACGCCAGCAATCTTGCCCAGTTTATGATTACCGTCTGCAATCGCCTTAATGATTGAAAAGTAGTTCACCGCTGTTACAGACTCGCTTTTCAGCAGGAAATTAGGTTCCTCATATAAAAAACCGCTTTTGGACAAAACAGTATCCTTGAGTTGCTCCTCCAGAGGTCGTCCATCCTCAAAAAACTCCAGATATTTCGGAACGCCGCCTGTTACGGCATACTGCTCTACCGCCTGGTCAAAGGGCATCTTCTGAACAGCATATATATCCGTAAACGGCAGTGGTGCCAAGCGCATCTGCGCAGTTCTGCGACCATACAACGGGCTGTCATAAGACAGAGCGTGTTTCTGCATCATACCGATCAAGGAACCAGACAGGATCAACATCACATTGCTGTCTTTCAAAATTTCGTCCCAGGCATTTTGCAGGATAGAGGGGAATGCCGAATTTGTCTTTACAAGGTATGGGAACTCGTCAATGACAAGCACCTTCTTTTCGTCTGGCTTATAGTCAGCAATCACCTGGAACAAATCCAGCCAATCTGTGAATGCTGCTTTTTGCAGCAATGTATTTTTCGTTGTACGGGCCACAACACCTGCCAGCCGCTTCATGCTTTGGCTTTCCAATTCCTCTGTGGCAAGAAAATAAAAAGCAGTTTTCTTCTTCAAGAACTCTTTGATCAGCGTTGTCTTTCCGACCCGGCGGCGGCCATAGATTACCACAAAGCTGCTGTCACGATCATATTCCGCATTCAGCTTACTCAACTCGCTTTTTCTGCCTATGAATTTCATATGTGCGCCCTCCTTATGATAAATTAGTTTATGATAATCTCGCTTATATTATACATTCACAAGGCAAAAAGTCAAGATTCTTTATTGCGAGTTTGGCAGATACATATACCAAAAAGTTGCTGTTCAGGCTGTTATCTTATGAGAAGCGGCCCGGATTGTTCCGAGCCGCTGGTGTCAAATCGCTTTGATTTTCTTGAGATAGGCCACCGCATCCGTATGGCCCCGGAAGTAGAGCTGCAGACGCTCCATATCCTCCAGCTTCCGCGATAGGCGCAGATAATTTGAAAGCGCAACGCGGTCAGATGAAGTTCATCTTGGCAATCCATCACCTGCGCGATACACGGGAACTGCCTTTTCAGCACTGAAATTTGCCGATGAATTTCTGCGTATTCCTCGTTGTTTTCGCGCAGGTCAGTTGCAATATCACTGTCGATCTCCGGGAAAGAATCCTCCATGCGGGAGGGCAAATCGAAATAGGTATCACTCATAATGCTCACTCCTGTTTTTCTTTCAATATACGCACAGGGCAAGGGAATATCAAATGTGCAATTCCCGTGTTACCTGATAACTGATCTTATCCTCTTATAAAATTATTAAAAATCAATAAGAAGAAGGCAGAGTACCACGCCCATGCGGTACACAGTTCCTATGGACGTGGTACTCTGCCTAATTTAATAGAGGCACCCAAATATCCACTTTGCGCAAACAGCACCATCCCTATCTCTTCTCAATCATCAAATGATGAAAAAATGCAATATCCTTATATCCATCCATATCTGATACCCGCATCTCAATTTCCACCATTTTATCCTGCCAGTCAGCCTCCTTCTGTATTTCCTGATTTTGTTGCAGATCCCAGAAAGTTCTTATCCCTAGTGTCTTCGTAATTGCAAGTTTTGGACACCATTTCTCAATATCTGTATCCTCATAGTAATGAATTGCTCCATACTTAGAAGCCATTCCATCACAACCATCCAACAGGTTATGGGCATGTCCGAAATCATTTAAAAGGACAACCATCTGCATTACCCTACCTGCACGATTATGTTTTACAACAGAAATCTTGCCATTAGACTTTAAAATCCTTGCAAATTCCTTGACAATATTCACTCTATCCTCGGCATACTCCAAAACATTGTGACAGATAATCATATCAAAAGTCTCATCATCAAACTTACACAATTCACTAATACCACCTATAATTTGTACATACTGGTTGTCAGCCCACCGCTCTTTTATGCTATCTTCATCCGGTTCAATAGCTATTACATCGTTATGCTCTGCCAAATAATCTGCAGTTACTCCAATACCACTGCCAAAATCAAGTACCTTCTTATCACGAACGTTTCCTAACTGTTTCCAGACAATTCGCTTCATCAAACATTCCCAAGGCTGTAAATTTGTTACTTGTCTTCTCATCCTATCAACTCCATTCCATTTTCCATTTTTACAAATCCATACTTTTTAATTTTCTCAAAAAACGCAAGCACTCCATCCTCAACTGCCAGCTGCTCCAATTCCTCCTTTGGCAAATCATAATAATACTTTCCTGTCTTCAAGTCTAATGAAATACAATCCAGAGTCACAGGAAAATACCGGCATTTTAAATGCCTGGTAATACGCCATCGCTTTCTGTCTTGCATTCTCTAACGGCGTATTTCCAGTTTCCGACACGCTAGGAACTGTATATCCTTCCTTTTTTAGATCTTCCAGTCCGATCAGATCAATTCCAAGCGGCTTTAACCGAATTTTCATCACATTCAGTTTTGCCTGATTCCCCGTTCCAAATAATAGCTTCATATAGTTATTCTCCTTTATACTTTGGCAGTATCACAAAAAAAGACCCAGAAGGACAAACCTTCCAGGTCTTTGAATTTTTGATTGTATGAGATAAGAATCTCGTGATTATCTCTTGGAGAACTGCGGAGCGCGACGAGCTGCCTTTAAGCCGTACTTCTTTCTTTCCTTCATTCTTGGGTCTCTTGTTAAGAAACCAGCCTTCTTCAGAACCGGACGATACTCAGCGTCTGCCTGCAGAAGTGCACGGGAGATACCGTGACGGATAGCACCAGCCTGACCTGTTGTTCCACCGCCGTGAACGTTAACCAGAACGTCAAACTTGTCAGCAGTCTCAGTTGCTGCAAGCGGCTGACGTACAACCATCTTTAAGGTCTCAAGACCAAAGTAGTTGTCGATGTCTCTCTTATTAATAGTGATATTACCAGTACCTGGTACTAAATATACTCTGGCAATACTGCTCTTTCTTCTACCTGTTCCATAAAACTTTGTTTTAGCCACTGTGATTTCCTCCTTACACTACTTATTAGAATGTCAATACTTCCGGCTTCTGTGCTGCGTGCGGATGCTCAGTTCCTGCATATACGTGAAGCTTTGTATACATCTCTCTGCCCAACGGTCCCTTTGGAAGCATACCTGCTACTGCAAGCTCAACAACCTTCTCTGGCTTCTTATCGATCATTTCCTTTAAAGTAGCGGTCTTGAAACCACCAACATATGCGGAATGAGTATGATACAGCTTCTGATCTAACTTCTTTCCGCTAACCTTAATCTTCTCAGCATTGATAACGATTACATAATCACCTGTATCAACGAAAGGTGTGAACTCTGGCTTGTTCTTTCCTCTTAATACCTTAGCAACCTCGGATGCAAGACGACCTAATGTCTGTCCCTCAGCATCTACAACATACCACTTCTTCTCAACTTTTGCAGGATTTGCCATGTAAGTCTTCATTGGTTTCCCTCCTAAATAAATATATCGATTCAACTATACTACATTTATTGTAAGCAGTCTGTCTTTACCGGGGCTTGGCTTAGCCAGACACATACACGTTATCATGCTATGCCTAAAATAGGTAAGCTACTTTTAAACACAGCTTCCTTATTATATTACACTCTCCCGTGTGTGTCAACTGGTTTTTCTTGATTTTTTGAAAAAACATAAGTATTCGCAACAATTTTATTTTTCTTCCTGAGCAACCTTCTGGTTCTTCTTCTCATCGCTTGTGACATACCAATGTAACGGCGCACTTTCAGACTCATCCCACTGGGTATATTCCTGACGAAATGTGAAATATTCTGCCTTGTAGCTAAGCGTCAAATGACCGGTATTGTCTCTCACATTGATCTGCTCGGCTCCGTTTCGGGATGCCTGCTTGACAAGACGCACAAGAAGCCTCTCAAAATCACGCTCATCGCAAGCGTAAATCTGAATATATGCCTTGCCAAAGCTTTCGATCTCACCCTGATTGATTCGGTAAGACCAATGCTCGTTTTCCTCACGGATTACAGCCGGAAGTGCCTCTTCCTCGATGGAAATCAGCGTCAAGCCCTCTGCCGGTGCCTTCGGACCTGCCTTGCTTCGATCGCGCGCTTCAAGTACCTCTTTGATCTGCTCTGGTTTCCAGAAACCACAACCAACCTTTACTAAACTCCCCACAATGATGCGCACCATGTTGTAGAGAAATCCATTTCCGCTAATGCGAATGTCAACACGATTATCCTCATTTTTCTTTATCGTAATCGAATAAATGCGGCGAACGGTATCCTCTACCTGTGTACGGATCGAGCAAAAACTCTTGAAATCGTGCTCACCGACCAGGTACTGCGCCGCCTCACGCATCTTGTCCACATCAAGCGCATAGTAATAAAAATAGGAATTCAATCGCTGATCTGGAAGTGGTACCCTTCTATTTAAAATGCGATATTCATAAGTTTTTTTTGTATTTCGCTTTCGCGGATGATAATCGGATGCCACCTCACCAGACTCCTGAATTACGATATCCTTCGGCAGACGCTGATTAAGCGCGATGCAAATTTTATCAGCTGGCATACGCGCATGGGTATCAAACACGGCAATGTTGCCTCTTGCATGAACACCAGAGTCGGTACGGCTGGCGCCGATTACCTCAATCGGCTCATTTAACAGCTTGGACAGCTCACAGTTTAATACTTCCTCGATACAGATACCGTTTGGCTGCTTCTGCCATCCGCAGTAATTCGTTCCATCATAGGCAACGACCATTTTTACTCGCTTTGTCATTCTATTCCTCATTCTCAAAACTTATTTAAAAAAATCTATTGTTCTATTTTCGCAGAACATTTTCTCAAATTTATCGTTCATGGCTCTTCAATACATTGCAGCTGCAATTGTTCTTTTCTCTCTCACTACTTCCACAACACCGCCAATACAATCATAACCACCATATATAAGAGCAGGCAGCCATATGCTTTCTTATCAATTGCCGCATATTTGAGCGGCTTCATCTTCGTGCGGTTTTCATCGCCGCGATAACATCTTGCCTCCATCGCCATGGCCAAATCAGAAGCACGACGAAACGCGGAAACGAACAACGGCACGAGAAGCGGCACCATCGCCTTCGCCTTTTTGATCAGTCCTCCACTCTCAAAGTCGGCTCCTCTGGCTACCTGCGCTTTCATGATCTTGTCTGTCTCTTCGATTAAAATCGGGATAAAACGAAGGGCAATCGACATGGTCATGGAAATTTCGTGTACGGGTACTTTGATCTTTTTCAAAAAACCAAGGCTCTTCTCAAGACCATCTGTCAGCGCATTCGGTGTTGTTGTGAACGTCATAATCGATGAACCCAGAATCAAAAGAATCAAGCGAATTGCCATATATACGGCCGTTTTCAGACCCTCCCATGTGATATGGCGAAGCAGCCACACATCAATGATGCTCGTACCTGATGTCAAAAATAAATTAAAAGAGACTGTAATCAAGAGAATGATGACAATGCTCTTTAATCCTCTTGCCATAAATTTAAACGGAACTGTGGACAACCGAACCACCGCAGCTAACGCCAACACAGCAAACAGATAGCAGATCGGGCCATCTGCCACAAAAAGGCTGATGATGTAAAGCATGGTACCTGCTAACTTGACACGCGGATCGAGCCGGTGAATTGGTGACTGGGCCGAATAATACTGTCCTATTGTAATATCTCGAATCATGCCATTTCTTCCTCCGACTTTCTATGTGACTCATTCGTATTCTTCTGATCCTGATGTTTTTGCTTCTGATTGTTCTGGTCTAGGCTCTTGCAATTCTGGAATTGTTTTCCCTGAAAATACATTAACAGATTCTTTCTTGCCTCCTGCACGGTAATGGCATTTTCAAAAACCGGATACCCTTCACTCTTTAGCCGGTGCATTAGCTGTGTTACCTGCGGAATCGCAAGACCCATCTCGTGAAGTTCTTTTTCATGCTCAAATACCTTTC
This sequence comes from uncultured Oscillospiraceae bacterium, assembly GCA_963652495.1. GTDB lineage: Bacteria > Bacillota > Clostridia > Lachnospirales > Lachnospiraceae > Anthropogastromicrobium. The sequence goes on along the minus strand of CAVJTU010000040.1, from coordinate 19,446 downwards.
GCGGTCTATCATCGAAAACAATTTTTCCGCCATTGACCACAAGAATACGGCTTGCATATTGTGCCACATCTTCCATGCTGTGTGAGACAAGTAAAATTGTGATGCTGCGCTCCTTCTGAAGCTTTGCGATCTGCCCTAAAATATCATCTCTTCCCTTCGGATCAAGACCCGCTGTCGGTTCATCAAGAATCAATATCTGTGGATTCATCGCCAATACACCGGCGATTGCCACCCGTCGCTTCTGTCCTCCCGACAATTCAAACGGTGATACTTCATAAAGTGATTCATCAATTCCAACCATCCAAAGTGCTTCTTTGGCGCGAACCTCCACTTCGTCCTCAGTCAATCCCTGGTTCTTCGGGCCAAAGCAAACATCTTTGAATACGCTTTCCTCAAAAAGCTGATACTCGGGGTACTGGAACACCAGTCCTACCTTACTGCGAAGCTCCTTTAACGGATATCCTTCCTGCCAGATGTCCGTTCCCTCGTAGGTGATTGTTCCGCTTATCGGCTTCATGAGTCCGTTTAGATGCTGAATCAGCGTTGATTTTCCGGATCCGGTATGACCAATGATTCCAATAAATTCATTCTTGTGAATCGACAGGTTCACATCGTTTAATGCCGGAAACGGATTTTTGCTGTCCGGATCATAGACATGTGTGACGTGGGAAAGCTGGAGGAGAATCTGCTGATTTTGTTCGCATCCTTTTTCCACTTCTGGATTCGTCTTTTCGTTCAAAACGGACTTTGCTGCATGAACAGAAAAATCCATATTGCAAACTCTCTTAAATTCATTTGCAAATTCATCTACTGTCAGCACACCATCCCGAAACGGCACACCGTCCTTCTTTAATTCCCATGCCAACTCCGTCACCTGAGGCACATCGAGATGGTAGCGTTTTAGCTGCTCTACCTGCGAGAAAATCTTCCTCGGTGTTCCATCATCGACAATACGTCCACCATCTACAACAACCACTCGATCGGCATCAATGACCTCTTCCATGTAATGCGTGATCAATATTACGGTAATTCCATCCTTCTTGTTCAATTCATGAACAGTATCCAGAACTTCCTTACGTCCGCTCGGATCCAACATGGCTGTGGGCTCATCCATCACGATAATCTGCGGCTTCATTGCCATGATTCCCGCAATTGCGACACGCTGCTTCTGTCCGCCTGACAATTTATTCGGTGACTGCAAACGATATGCTTCCATGCCAACTGCTTTTAAACTTGCATCGACGCGCTCCCAAATTTCCCTTGTCGGCACGCCCATATTTTCCGGGCCAAAACCGACATCCTCCTCTACGACATTCGCTACGATCTGATTATCCGGATTCTGGAAAATCATGCCGGTAGACTGGCGAATTTTCCAAAGATTTTTTTCATCGGATGACAATTTATCTGATATATATACGGTTCCCTCGGTAGGCAGCAGCAGGGCATTTAAATGTTTTGCCAGTGTTGACTTGCCCGATCCGTTATGACCTAATATTGCAACAAAGCTTCCTTTCTCAATATCAAGAGATACCCGTTCAAGCGCAGTCTTTTCACCAATCTCTTCGCCGTTATCGCCGTATTTTGCAAATCGGTGAACCAGGTTTTTTATACTGATAATGCCCATCTATGGCCTCCTCTCGTTAGTACGCAACTATCATAGCATGATGCCGCTCGAATTGCAAGCTATGATGCAATTCGCAAGTAGAGTTACGAAAAGCCATCCACCTTAGGGCTTTGCCATAAACATTAGCTTCAAACACATATATGTAGTGGGCGGCCGAGGCGAATGTGCTTTACTGAGACAATCGTCTGTTGCACAGCCGGGGACGTTGTAGCGGGCCCGTTGTCAAAATACACTTGCGTTGAAAACGCGTAGTGGGAACCCGCGGAGTTGGGCCCGTCGACAAAGTCACTTCGCCGAGGTCCCCTTCGTAACCTTCTGGGTAACCTCCAGTTCACAGGACGCCATTCACAAAACCGCACGTTCCGTGCTTCGTTGCTTCGCAACTTTGTTTTGTTCATTGACGGGCGTCCCCTTCATCCCGTTGATTCGTCAAATCCTCATGCAAGCATGGGATTTATCCGAATCTAACGTGATGTGTGAACTGTAAAACAAAATAAAGCCATGCAGCAACCTGCATGGCTCATCTTCTATTCGTAATGCTGTATGCCAGAGTTTAAACTAACTCTAACAGTACTTCCATTGCGTTGTCGCCCTTACGAAGACCGATCTTTACAATACGGGTATAACCGCCGTTACGGTTAACGTACTTTGGAGCGATCTCATCGAAGAGCTTCTTCGGCATATCTACGGACTTTGTTCCCTTCTTCTTACCAGCGTTGGTAGATGGAACCTCAGTTACTCCGTAAAGAGTCTTCAGCATCTGTCTTCTTGCATGAAGTCTGGAAGCCTTATCCTTCTGGATCTCCTTCTCTACTTCATCATAAACAGTAACCTTCTTGCCGTCTACTACTTCCTTTACGTTCTTGCCGTCAGCGTCCTTGCGGGCAACCTTAGCCTTAACAGTAACGGTCTCGTAGTTATCCTTTTCCTTAACAGCCAGAGCGATCAGTCCTTCAGCAACCTTCTTGACTTCCTTTGCTCTTGCTTCTGTTGTAACAATCTTGCCATTGTAAAGAAGACTTGTAACCTGGCCTCTGATCATGGCCTTTCTCTGGTTAGAAGTTCTTCCAAGCTTTCTGTAACCTGCCACTGTGATTTACCTCCGTTTAACTTACTCTTCACCGGACTTAAAATCCAACCCCAGTTCTTTCAGCTTTGCGTTAACCTCATCGAGAGATTTCTTACCGAGGTTTCTGACTTTCATCATATCCTCAGCAGTCTTGTTGCAAAGTTCTTCAACTGTGTTGATGCCGGCTCTCTTCAAACAATTGTAGGAACGAACGGACAGCTCCAGTTCATCGATGTTCATTTCGAGAACCTTTTCCTTCTCATTGTTTTCCTTCTCAACCATGACCTCAGCGGACTTGGCATTCTCGGAAAGATCAATGAACAGGTTCAGGTGCTCATTCAGAACCTTTGCAGCCAGGCTGACTGCTTCATCTGGTGCTAACGTACCGTTAGTATATACGTCGAGTGTCAGTTTATCATAATCAGTAACCTGTCCTACACGGGTATTCTCAACAGTCACATTGACTCTCTCGATTGGTGTGTAGATGGAATCTACTGCAATCACACCGATTGGAAGCTCACTGTTCTTATTCTTCTCTGCACTGATATATCCACGTCCCTTGGTAATGGTAAGCTCCATATAGAGACGGCAATCTTCTCCGCCGCTAAGTGTTGCAATTACCTGGTCCGGATTCATAATTTCAATATCCTGATCAACCTGAATGTCAGCAGCGGTGACAACACCTTCGCCCTCATGCTCAATATAAGCAATCTTTGGCTCATTTGTCTCGCTGTTGTTCTTGATCTCAAGACTCTTTACATTCATGACGATCTCTGTAACATCTTCTTTCACTCCCGGGATAGAGGAGAACTCGTGAAGCACGCCCTCAATCTTAATCTGACTGACAGCTGCACCCGGAAGCGAAGACAGCATGATTCTTCTTAAGGAATTGCCAAGTGTAATACCATAGCCTCTCTCAAGCGGCTCTACTACAAACTTGCCATATCTGTTATCCTCAGATATTTCCTTAATTTCAATCTTGGGTTTTTCGAAATCAAACACTATTAGCCCCTCCTTATTAGGATGCTTTTAAGAGAAGCATTCAAATAAAATCAGCTTGTTTAGCAGTATGCTGCAAAGCTTTGCAAATACATTACTGCTAAACAACAAAGAATCATTATTTGGAATACAACTCGACAATCAGCATCTCGTCTACCGGAACATCGATCATCTCTCTGGTTGGAAGCTGCTTAACAGTTCCGCTTAAAGCCTCAATGTTAGCATCTAACCACTCCGGTACCATTCTGCTGCCTGTTACTGCGACAATGTCCTTATAACGCTGAGAATCCTGAACCTTTTCCTTGATGGAGATTACATCGCCAGCCTTGATTAAGTAAGACGGGATGTTTACACAGGAACCGTTTACAAGCACATGCTTGTGGTCAACAATCTGTCTAGCCTCGTCTCTTGTACGAGCGAAACCAAGACGGAAAATTACGTTATCTAATCTACGCTCCAGAAGAATCATCAGGTTCTCACCGGTCATACCGGTCTGACGCTCTGCCTTTGCATAATAATTTCTAAAAGGTTTCTCCAAAACACCATAGATAAGCTTTGCCTTCTGCTTTTCACGCATCTGCAGGCCGTACTCGCTCATCTTCTTATTAGCTCTCTTAGACTGTCTGTTAGACTTCTTGTCATATCCAAGATAAATTGGGTCCATATCAAGAGATCTGCATCTCTTAAGCACTGGAACTCTACTTACTGCCATCTTTAATACCTCCTAATTAAACTCTTCTACGCTTTGGCGGACGACAACCGTTATGCGGAACCGGTGTCACATCCTTGATGCTGGTAACTTCAAGACCACAAGCCTGAAGTGCACGGATAGCTGCCTCACGACCTGAACCCGGTCCCTTTACCATAACATCAACGGACTTTAATCCATGTATTAAAGCTGCCTTAGTAGCAGTCTCTGCTGCCATCTGAGCTGCATAAGGAGTAGATTTCCTTGAACCTTTAAATCCAAGACCGCCTGCACTTGCCCAGGATAAAGCGTTTCCCTGGGTATCAGTCAACGTAACAATTGTATTGTTGAAAGATGACTGAATATGGGCCTGTCCACGTTCAACGTTTTTCTTTACACGCTTTTTTGTCACTTTCTTTGCTGACACATTCTTAGCCATTAAACTAACCTACTTTCTTCTTATTTCTCTTTCTCTCTCTACGAGTAGTTATAAGCTGCTGTTCTTACTTAATTACTTCTTCTTATTAGCAACTGTCTTCTTAGGACCCTTACGTGTTCTTGCATTGGTCTTTGTCTTCTGTCCGCGGACAGGAAGGCTCTTTCTGTGACGGATGCCTCTATAGCAGCCAATCTCCTGGAGTCTCTTGATATCCATGGCAACTTCTCTTCTTAAGTCACCCTCTACAGTGTACTCTCCATCGATAACGTCACGAATTCTTGCAACTTCCTCGTCAGTCAGATCCTTAACACGGGTGTCCGGGTTAACATTTGCTGCAGCAAGAATCTTGTTGGAACTTACTCTACCGATACCGTAGATATAAGTCAGACCAATCTCCACACGCTTTTCTCTTGGTAAATCAACGCCTGAAATACGAGCCATGTGTGTTTTGCACCTCCATTTTCACTTTCATAAAATTGAACTTTTTGAAACAACGTTTCCGTGTGTTTCAATTGCCCGGGTCATTAGCCTTGTCTCTGCTTATGCTTCGGGTTCTCACAAATAATGCGGATGATACCCTTTCTCTTAATAACCTTGCACTTTTCGCAGATCGGCTTTACTGATGATCTTACTTTCACAGTATTTTCTCCTTTCTGGAACCACATTGGTAATGGTTTGGGTTGCTTCTGTCTTATTTAAAAACCTATTTAAAGTACTATTAAAAAGAAAGAAACTTCACAAAAGTCCGTTTTTTAGTATAACATAACCGTCTAGGTTTCGTCAAGTGTATTTTTTCAATTTTTTCAAAAAAATTTCAAATACGTCTTTACTTGTCTCTCCAAACGATTCTGCCCTTTGCCAGATCATAAGGTGACAGCTCAACCGTTACCTTATCACCCGGAAGAATACGGATATAGTTCATACGCAGCTTGCCGCTGATATGAGCAAGCACCTGATGGCCATTGTCCAGTTCTACCTGAAACATAGCGTTCGGAAGCTTCTCCAATACTTTGCCTTCCATCTCAAATTTTTCTGCCTTTGACATTCTTTACAATCCTTTCTTACATATATGCCAGTTGACAGAAACGCCCATTCACAAAAGCACACGAAATGTGCGTTGTTGCAAACGCGAACAAAGTCCGCGCGCAGCTTTGTTTTTCTCGCTGATAGGCGTGTCAACTGTAAACCAAAATTTTACTGCCACTCTTTTTTATCCCAATCCGGAAGTGTGAGAATCTGCGGATCCCCATCCGTGATCAGGACTGTGTTCTCGTAATGCGCTGCCAATGAGTTGTCATCTGTTACGACTGTCCATTCATCATCCAGCACGCTGACTGCATAATTGCCCATGGTGATCATCGGCTCGATCGCCAGCGTCATACCGGGACGAAGACGGATTCCTCTTCCGATTGTCTTGAAGTTTGGAATCTGCGGATCTTCATGAAGATGAGTGCCGATGCCGTGACCAACAAGTTCACGAACAACGCCGTAGCCGAAACTCTCCGCATATTTCTGGATGGCAACTGAAATATCATGAAGATGATTTCCAGCCTTCGCGTAGCGGATTCCCTCAAAGAAGCTCTGTCTGGTGACATCAACTAACTGTCTGGCTTCCTTGGAGATCTCGCCAACAGCAAATGTTCGGGCTGCATCGGAATGGTATCCCTTATAGATCATGCCCGCATCCAGACTGATAATATCGCCTTCCTTTAAAATACGCTTCTTGCTTGGGATTCCGTGAACCACAACTTCATTTACGGAAGTGCAGATGGAAGCCGGATATCCCTCGTAGTTCTTGAAATTCGGGATGCATCCGAAGTCACGGATAATTTCTTCACCGACTTTGTTGATCTCCCATGTGGAAATGCCCGGTTTGATGATCTTTTCCAGCTCATCAAACATAATGGAGAGGTTCTTGCAGGACACTCTCATCAACTCGATTTCTTTTTCTGATTTAATTGAAACAGCCATCTTCTCCTCATTCCTTGTGCAACCCTATGCACACAGATTTGCTGCTCTGTCTGCCGCAAACCTTTCGTGGCGAATCTAAAATTTTCGCCGTGCTTTTCAGCTTTCTAATACTGCCGTGATATCGGCAAATACCTCTTCCATATCCTTTGTACCGTCTACAGTCACCAGCTTATCCTTCGCCTGATAGAAATCAATCAACGGCTGGGTCTGTGCATGGTATACATCAAGACGCTTCTGTACCGTCTCCGGCTTATCATCACTGCGAAGAATCAGTTCTCCGCCGCAGCTGTCGCAAATGCCTTCTTTTTTCGGAGGAATATGCTCGATATGGTAGGTAGCTCCACAGGTTACACAGGCTCTGCGGCCGGACATACGCTTTACGATGTTCGCATCCGGAACATCCACATTGATCGCATAGTCGATATCGGTTCCCATCTTTTCAAGCGCAGCCTCAAGTGCTTTTGCCTGCGGAATGGTTCTTGGGAATCCATCCAAAATGTAGCCATTTGCGCAGTCATCATTTGATACGCGATCGGTTACAAGGTCACATGTCAGTTCATCCGGAACTAAGAGTCCCTGATCCATGTATTCCTTTGCCTTCTTGCCTAATTCTGTTCCAGCCTTCAGATTTGCACGGAAAATATCTCCGGTGGAGATATGTGGAATCTGATACTTTGCTGCAATCTTCGCTGCCTGTGTGCCTTTGCCGGCACCAGGTGCTCCTAACATAATGATCTTCATACTATCCTCTCATTCCGCCGCAAGAGCAGCATACATTTATACAATCAGATTTATCATAACAGATTTGTTCTTAAAAAGCAAGAAAATCCCCTGCAAAACAGGAGATTTTCTTACTAAAAAGCAGTTCACCAAATGCCCATCCGCGGGTGTTCGCCTTGTCCCATCGATTTGTCAAATTCCTATTCAAGCATGGAATTTATTCGAATCCGCTGAAACATGTGAACTGTTTTAGAATATACTATCGTACTCTCTAGCCACCATCTTTGACTCAATTGATTTTGCCGTCTCAAGAACAACATTTACAATAATGATCAAGGAAGTTCCCATGAAGGAAAGTCTCGAAATATTGAATATACCGCTCAAGATGATCGGAAGCAGTGCTACGATGGTAAGACCAACTGCACCGATGATGATCAGATGATTGAGCATGTTATTTAAGAAATCACTGGTCGGCTTTCCCGGTCTTACACCCGGAATAAATCCGCCGGACTTTTTCATGTTGTCGGCAATCTCTAATGGATTAAAAGAAATTGATGTATAGAAATAAGCAAATATGATGAGCAACGCTACATAGATGACAACACCTACCGAATACCACGGAAGTGCCGGTCTGAACCAGTAGCTTGAACTCAGCATTGCCATAATCTTTCCGCCGATCGTAGTAACGTCGATCTGATAGCCGAAAAATGAACCGATAATCTGCGGCATGGACATCAGGGAAGATGCAAAGATAACAGGCATAACGTTTGCTGTATTTACCTTTACAGGAATATAAGTAGAACGTCCGCCTACACTTCTGCGTCCCTGTACCTTCTGCGCATACTGAACCGGTATTCTTCTCTCAGCTGCATTCAGCAGTACCGTAAATCCGAGAATCACAAGAAGAATCGCAATTATGAAAACAGCGACAAGAATCATGACAGCAATGCTGCGTCCTGACATGAAAGTCTCATAAATTGTGATTGCATCGTCCGGAAGTCTGGAAATAATGTTGTACAAAAGTACAACTGAAATACCGTTTCCCACACCCTTTTCTGTAATGCGCTCACCAACCCACATGAGAAATGCACTGCCGGCTGTCAGCGTGATTACACATACTACCACATTGTACCATGTATAGTTCTCGAACATTCCCTGTCTGCCGAATCCAATGGACATAGCAGTTGACTGGAGCAATGCAAGACCTACTGTTACATATCTGGTAATCTCTGCGATCTTTTTTCTTCCTTCCTGACCATCCTGCTGAAGCTCTTCCAGCTTTGGAATCGCAATCGTCAAAAGCTGAATAATAATGGAAGATGTAATATATGGCGAAATGCTCAATGCCAAAATGGAGAAGTTCTCGAAAGAACCACCCGTAATAGCATTGAACAAATTAAACGCATCACTACTGCTTCCGCTAAAGAAATCAGCAAAATAATCAGAATCAACGCCCGGAACTGGTAACTGCGAGCCAAAGCGGATTACCAGGAGCATTAAAAATGTGAATATAAGACTTTTTCTTAAATCCTTTATCTTTAATGCATTCTGAAGCGTTTTGAACATTAGATCACCTCTACGTTTCCACCAGCAGCTTCAATCTTAGCCTTTGCGCCCTCAGAGAAAGCGTTTGCCTTAACTGTCAGCTTCTTGGTCAGGTCTCCGTTTCCAAGAATCTTTACAGAATCAAACTTATTCTTTACTGCACCAGCCTCAACTAAAGCCTGAATGTCAACTACTGCTCCATCCTCGAACTTGTTAAGGTTATCTACGTTAACATATGCAACGAGCTTTGTATTTCTATTTGTGAAGCCTCTCTTAGGAAGTCTTCTGTATAACGGCATCTGGCCACCCTCGAAACCGATCCTCGGTGCTCCGGAACGAGCCTTCTGACCCTTATGACCCTTACCAGCAGTCTTACCGTTGCCCGAACCATGTCCACGGCCTCTTCTGAAATTACCGCTGTGTACGGAGCCTTCAGCTGCCTTTAAATTAGATAAGTCCATCACGTAACCTCCTCTGAAATTAAATCTCTTCAACCTTTACTAAATGCTTTACATGCCATACCATGCCTCTTACAGCATCGTTATCCGGCAGCTCAACAGTCTTGTTAAGCTTATGAAGTCCAAGAGCCTCTACGGTTGCTCTCTGCTTTGGGATTGCACCAATCGGGGACTTCACTAATGTGATCTTTAACTTTTCAGCCATTGTATTTCCCTCCTTAGCCGATAATCTCTTCTACAGTCTTACCGCGACGCTTTGCAACTTCTTCCGGGGTCTTCAGAGCAGCCAGTCCAGCCAGTGTTGCCATAACAACGTTAGCCTTGTTGCTGGAGCCTAAGGACTTAGTACGGATATTCTCTACGCCTGCGAACTCAAGAACGGAACGAGCCGGGCCGCCTGCGATGATACCGGTACCTTCCGGGGACTTCTTCAGAAGTACAGATGCGCTTCCGAACTTTCCAATAAAATCGTGTGGGATACTCTTATTCTCATCAAGCGGAACGGTAATCATGTTCTTCTCAGCAGCCTGCTTGCCCTTACGGATTGCTTCCGGGATCTCAGCAGCCTTGCCCATACCAACACCTACATGACCATTCTTGTCTCCAACTACAACCAGAGCGGAGAAACGCATGGTACGTCCACCCTTAACGGTCTTGGATACACGCTTGATAGCAACTACGGTATCAGCTAATTCAAGCTGAGTTGCGTCAATATTTGTACGTTTCATGTGTCTTCTTCCTCCTTGATTAGAATTCCAGACCAGCTTCTCTTGCTGCATCTGCCAGTGCCTGAACCTTACCCTGATAAATGAAGCCACCTCTGTCAAATACAACAGCCTTGATTCCAGCTTCCTGAGCCTTCTTTGCAATAACAGTTCCTAAATATGCAGCAGCAGCTACATCGTTGGTCTTTTCTAATTTTTCCTTAACGTCTTTCTGAAGAGTAGAAGCTGACACTAAGGTTTTCTGTGCTACATCGTCGATAACCTGAACGTACATATGGTTGTTGCTTCTGAATACTGCCATACGAGGTCTTTCAGGAGTACCGATAATATGTCTGCGCATTCTTCTATGCTTTTCTTCGCGAACCTTTGATCTAGATACCTTACTAACCATTCTTTCTCACTCTCCTTATTTATTTCTTACCGGTCTTACCAACCTTGCGTCTGATTGTCTCGTCAGCGTACTTGATACCCTTGCCCTTATATGGCTCCGGTGCTCTCTTTGTTCTGATTTCTGCTGCGAACTGACCAACCTTTTCCTTATCGATACCCTTGATGATGATCTTGTTCTGACCGTCCATAACAGTCTCAAGACCTTCTGGATCGATAATTTCAACCGGGTGAGAATAGCCAAGGTTCAGCACGAGCTTCTTGCCCTGCTTTGCTCCTCTATAACCAACACCATTGATCTCAAGAACCTTCTCGAAGCCAGTGCTTACACCAATAACCATGTTATTGATCAGAGTTCTTGTCAGACCATGTAAAGATTTGCTCTTCTTTGTATCATTCGGTCTGGTAACAACAACTTCGTTGCCCTCAACCTTGATTCCTAATTCCGGAGCAAAGGTTCTCTCAAGAGTTCCCTTTGGTCCCTTTACAGTCACCGTGTTATTTTCTGCTACCGTAACAGTTACACCTGCTGGGATAGCGATCGGCATCCTTCCAATTCGTGACATGCCCATACCTCCTATATATGTGGATTCTATTTAAATGCACGGCAGTATGGCAACCTAATTGCTGCCACTTGCCTGTTGCGATAATCTCGCTCGCTTATTACCAAACGAACGCTAATACCTCTCCGCCTACATTGAGCTTTCTTGCTTCCTTATCGGTCATTACACCCTTATTGGTGGAAACGATTGCGATACCAAGTCCGCCCAGAACATGAGGAAGATCCTCACAGTTTGCATAAACACGAAGGCCCGGCTTGGAAATTCTCTTTAAACCAGTGATAACCTTCTCGTTCTTGTCCTTACCATACTTTAAAACTACATGGATGTTCTTGAAATTACCATCCTCAACTAACTCATACTTCTCAATATATCCCTCGTTAACCAGGATATCTGCGATTGCAACCTTCATTTTGGATGCCGGAATATCTACTGTATCATGCTTTGCAGTATTTGCATTACGGATTCTTGTAAGCATATCTGCAATTGGATCGCTCATTGCCATTGAAGTTTTCCTCCTTATATACTACTCTTCACTGGTTCGTAAGTCTGGCCGGGGAGCCGCACAAAGGCAAAATGCCCTGTGCATGGTGCTTACCAGCTTGCCTTCTTAACTCCCGGGATCTCACCCTTATATGCTAATTCACGGAAGCAAATTCTGCAGATGCCGTATTTTCTTAAATAAGCGTGCGGACGTCCGCAAATTCTACAACGAGTATATTCCTGTGTAGAAAACTTTGCTTTCTTGGACTGCTTAATCTTCATAGAAGTCTTTGCCATGGAAATCTCCTCCTAATTATTTTTCAAACGGCATATTAAATAATGTCAGTAAATAACGTGCCTCTTCGTCTGTCTTAGCGGTAGTAACAAAAATGATATCCATACCTCTGGTCTTATCAATCTTGTCATACTCGATCTCAGGGAAGATTAACTGCTCTTTGATACCTAAAGCATAGTTGCCTCTGCCATCAAAAGAATTAGCGCTTACGCCTCTGAAGTCACGTACACGAGGTAAAGCCAGGTTGATCAGACGATCAGCGAACTCGTACATCTTGTCACCGCGAAGAGTGGTCTTGCAGCCGATCGGCATACCCTCTCTGATCTTGAAGTTAGCAACGGACTTCTTAGCCTTTGTTACGACAGCCTTCTGTCCTGTAATGATCTCCATATCCTTTACAGCAGAATCAAGCAGCTTCGCATTCTCCTTAGCTTCTCCAACACCCATGTTTACTACGATCTTGTCAAGCTTCGGTACTTCCATGATGTTCTTGTAGCCGAACTTCTTGATCATGGCATCAACCATCTCGTTCTGATACATTTCCTTTAATCTTGCACTCACTGTTTCTTACCTCCTCTCTGTATTATTAGTCGATAACCTCGCCGGTCTTCTTGTTGATACGAACCTTCTTGCCGTCCTGAACAGAGAAGCCAACTCTTACAGCCTGACCCTTTGCGCTGTACATTACGTTGGAAAGATCGATCGGCGCTTCCTTCTCGATGATTCCGCCCTGCTGATTAGCTGCGCTTGGCTTGCTGTGCTTTGTTACCATGTTAACGCCCTCAACAACAACCTTGTTGTTCTTTGCGTCTACAGAAAGGACCTTGCCTTCCTTTTCTTTATCCTTGCCGGCGATAACCTTAACGGTATCGCCCTTCTTAATCTTGCTAGCCACAGTCGTGATCCTCCTTATAATACTTCCGGAGCCAGAGAAACGATCTTCATGAACTGCTTCTCTCTTAACTCTCTTGCAACTGGTCCAAAAATACGGGTTCCTCTCGGAGTCTTATCCTCCTTGATAATAACTGCTGCGTTCTCATCGAACTTGATATAAGAACCGTCTGCACGATGAACACCCTTAACAGTACGAACAACTACGGCCTTTACAACGTCGCCCTTCTTTACAACACCGCCTGGTGTTGCATCTTTAACGGAAGCAACGATAACATCACCGATATCTGCATATCTTCTTGTAGATCCACCCATAACACGGATGCAAAGGAGCTCCTTTGCTCCGCTGTTATCAGCAACCTTTAATCTGGTTTCCTGCTGAATCATGCCTTACTCCTTCCGTCCTGAAACGATTCAGGATCTATTCATTAACTCACTTGAAAATCGAAAAATTACTTCGCACGCTCGATTACTTCAACCAGTCTCCATCTCTTATCCTTGGATAACGGTCTGGTCTCCATAACCTTTACGGTGTCACCAATGTTGCAGGTGTTGTTCTCGTCGTGAGCCTTCAGCTTGTAGGTTCTCTTAACGATCTTACCGATAACCGGGTGCTTTACATTATTCTCAACAGCAACGACAATGGTCTTGTCCATCTTGTTGCTGACAACCTTACCTGTACGGGTCTTTCTCAGATTTCTCTCTTCCATAACCATTCCTTTCGTTGCCATTAGTTTGCCTTGGCAGCCAAAACAGTCTGAATTCTCGCAATGTTCTTACGAACCTCTTTGATTCTGCTGGTATTGTCTAACTGGTTGGTTGCATTCTGGAATCTTAAATTAAAAAGTTCCTTCTTAGCAGCTACTAATTCATCATTTAACTCTGCGGACGATTTCGCATTAAGTTCTTCTACATACTTATTAATTTTCACTGTTATCACCGCCTTCTAAGTCTGCCTTGGAAACGATCTTACACTTCAGTGGCAACTTGTGTGTTGCAAGACGAAGAGCTTCCTTTGCTGTTGCTTCATCCACACCGCCGATCTCGAAAAGAACGCGGCCTGGCTTTACTACTGCTACCCAATACTCAAGAGCACCCTTTCCGGAACCCATACGGGTCTCAGCCGGCTTTGCGGTTACTGGCTTGTCTGGGAAAATCTTAATATATACCTGACCACCACGCTTGATGTAACGTGTCATGGCAATACGGGCTGCCTCGATCTGGTTGGACTTGATCCAACAAGGCTCGGTAGCAACAATACCGTACTCACCATAGGTGATCGTAGTTCCTCTGTTAGCCTTACCAGCCATAGAACCGCGGAACTGCTTACGACGCTTAACTCTCTTTGGCATTAACATAATTATTTATCGCTCCCTTCCTTGTTAGACTTGGTAGGAAGGACCTCACCCTTGTAGATCCAAACCTTAACACCAACCTTACCATAGGTGGTATTTGCCTCTGCGAAACCGTAATCGATGTCAGCACGCAGAGTCTGCAGCGGGATAGTTCCATCGCTGTAAGTCTCAGTACGGGCCATATCAGCACCGCCCAGACGTCCGGAACAGGTAGTCTTGATACCAAGAGCACCAGACTTCATAGCTCTGCTCATAACGGACTTCATAGCTCTACGGAAAGATACACGGTTCTCAAGCTGTGCAGCGATATTCTCAGCTACTAAAACAGCTTCCTTATCCGGTCTTTTAACTTCCTTAATATCTACAAATACCTTCTTGCCGTTTGCATACGGAGCAAGCTCGCCCTTTAACTTCTCGATCTCTGCTCCGCCCTTGCCGATTACGATACCCGGCTTAGCGGTGAAGATAATAATCTTAACACGATCTGATGCACGCTCGATATCGATCTTAGATACACCAGCACTGTATAATTTCTTCTTTAAGAACTTTCTGATATTGTAGTCCTCTACAAGGTTATCAGAAAAATCAGCTTCAGCATACCACTTGGAATTCCAGTCCTTGATGATGCCGACTCTCATGCCATGAGGATTAACTTTCTGTCCCATAGTGCCCTCCTATTATTTCTCGTTCAGAACTACAGTAATGTGGCTTGTTCTCTTTAAGATACGATAAGCTCTACCCTGTGCTCTCGGTTTGATTCTCTTCATGGTAGGTGCCTGATTTGCGTAGCACTCCTCTACGTACAGGTTACCTGCCTTCATTCCATTATTGTTCTCTGCGTTAGCTACTGCAGACTCAAGCAGCTTCTTGATTAAAGAAGATGCATATCTCGGATTGTAAGTTACAATACCAAGTGCAGTTGCCACGTCCTTGCCTCTAATGGCATCTAATACAAAACAAGCCTTCTGAACAGAAACTCTTGCATAAGAAAGGGTTGCAGATGGTCTGGTGTCCTTCTGCTCATTTCTTGCTCTCTTAATTTGGGATCTATGTCCTTTTGCCATGACTTGTGTTACCTCCTTTCAAGTATATCCGATTAACGTTTGCTCTTCTTGTCGTCCTTGCCGTGACCTTTAAAGGTTCTGGTAGCAACGAATTCGCCCAGCTTATGACCTACCATATCCTCGGTAACATATACCGGAACATGCTTTCTTCCGTCATGAACTGCAATTGTATGTCCAACCATCTGCGGGAAGATTGTAGAGCGACGGGACCAGGTCTTGATAACCTGCTTCTGTCCCGCTGCGTTCATAGCGTCTACCTTCTTCAGTAAACTCTCGTCAGCAAATGGTCCTTTCTTTAATGAGCGAGCCATAGGTTTTAACCTCCTTAATTCGATTCAATATCGGACGAAATTACTTTGTTAAAGCCTTTCCGTCTCTTCTTCTTACGATCAGCTTATTGGATGCCTTCTTCTTAGATCTGGTCTTCAGACCCATTGCAGGCTTACCCCAAGGTGTACACGGACCTGGACGTCCTACCGGAGCACGTCCCTCACCACCACCGTGTGGATGGTCATTCGGGTTCATAACGGAACCACGAACGGTCGGGCGAATACCCATGTGACGCTTACGTCCTGCCTTACCAATGTTAACCAGAGAGTGCTCTCCGTTACCAACAACACCGATAGTAGCACGGCAGTTGATCGGAACCATTCTCATCTCACCGGATGGAAGTCTTAAGGTAGCATACTTGCCTTCCTTAGCCATCAGCTGAGCAGCAACACCAGCGGAACGTACCATCTGTGCACCAGCACCCGGATACAGCTCAACGTTGTGTACCTCAGTACCAATCGGAATTAAGGATAATGGTAAACAGTTACCAAGTCTAGCCTCTGCATGCTCACCGTTCATGATCTTCTGACCAACCTTAAGTCCCTGAGGAGCTAAGATGTAAGCCTTCTGACCATCTGCGTAGCAGATAAGAGCGATATTAGCTGTTCTGTTCGGATCGTACTCGATAGAAAGAACGGTTGCAGGAATGTTATCCTTGTTGCGCTTGAAATCAATGATTCTATATTTTCTTCTGGAACCGCCGCCCTGATGTCTTACGGTAATCTTACCCTGATTGTTGCGGCCGGAGTTCTTCTTTAAAGATACTGTCAGGGATTTCTCTGGAGTGCTCTTTGTGATCTCAGTGAAATCCAGACCCGTCATGTTTCTTCTGGACGGTGTATATGGGTTATACTTTTTGATTCCCATGATTGTTCTCCTTTACAGCATTTATTGTCACGCTTTTGTGCGTATATTCCTTGTGGGAATTACAGACCTGCAAATACCTCGATCTCCTTGCTGTTCTCAGTCAAGGTTACGATTGCCTTCTTTGTCTTTGCGGTCTTTCCTTCTGTTCTTCCTCTTCTCTTGGTCTTTCCGTCATTGTTCATGGTGTTAACGGTCTTAACCTCGGTTCCAGGGAACATCTTCTCTACAGCTTCCTTGATCATTGCCTTGTTTGCTTCCGGATTAACCAGGAAAGTGTACTTCTTGTCAGCCATGATGTCCATGCTCTTTTCTGTAACAACCGGCTTTAAAATAACGTCATAATATCTAATATCAGCCATTACGCATAGACCTCCTCAATCTTCTCTACTGCTGCCTTAGTAGCAACAACAGTGCTGTACTTCAGAATATCGTATACGTTGATCAGGTCAGCCTGTGCAGTCTTTACAGATGCTACATTGCTTGCAGACTTGATTACGTTCTGATCGTTCTCAGCCAGAACAACTAAAGCCTTGGAAATCTTCAGGTTGTTCATAACCTCTACGAACTTCTTGGTCTTAATCTCGTTCAGAGCCAGCTCATCAACAACGACGAACTTGTTCTCCTGTACTCTGCTGGTCAGAGCAGACTTCAGAGCAGCTCTCTTCTCTTTCTTGTTCAGCTTAATGGTGTAATCTCTCGGTACTGGAGCGAATACAACACCGCCGCCTGCCCACTGTGGAGCTCTTGTTGAACCCTGTCTTGCATGACCGGTTCCCTTCTGCTTCCATGGTTTTCTTCCGCCTCCGGATACCTCAGAACGTGTCTTTGCTTTCTGAGTTCCCTGACGCTCTGCTGCCAGATGTGCGGTAACAGCCATCTTTACCAGATGCTCATTGACTTCTACGCCAAAGATTGCATCGTTCAGATCCATCTTACCGACCTCGGCACCCTGCATATTATAAACAGCTACTGTAGCCATTAGTGTGGTCCTCCTTCCAACTCTGTAAAAGCGATCAAGCCTTTACTGAATACTTCAATGTTACTAAAGACTTCTTCGGTCCAGGTACTGCACCCTTAACCAGAATCAGGTTCTGCTCAGCATCAACTCTTACGATCTCAAGGTTCTGGATTGTTACCTGTACATGACCCATATGTCCTGGCATGTGCTTACCCTTGAATACGCGACCTGGTGTTGTTGCAGGGCCGTTGGAACCAGCATGACGATGGTACTTAGAACCATGAGCCATAGGTCCTCTGGACTGTCCGTGTCTCTTAATAGCGCCCTGGAAGCCCTTACCTTTGGAGATTGCAGTAGCATCAACCTTCTCGCCTGCTGCGAAAACGTCTGCCTTAATCTCATCCTTAACTGAGTAATTCTCAGCATCATCAAGTCTGAACTCTCTTACGAATCTCTTGTAAGAAACGCCAGCCTTGTCAAAATGTCCCTTAACCGGCTTGTTAACCAGCTTCTCGCGCTTGTCAACGAAGCCTACCTGAACTGCGCTGTAACCGTCGTTTGCTACGGTCTTAACCTGTGTTACTACACATGGTCCAGCCTGCAGTACGGTAACCGGAACCAGTGTGCCCTTTTCGTCGAAGATCTGTGTCATTCCGACCTTTGTTGCTAAAATAGCCTTCTTCATCCTATTACCTCCTGTGAATCTACAGCGGATTGGAATTTTCCAATCATCCTAGAACCGTGGACATAAGTGGAACAATTTATACTTGTTGCTTCTATATCAACGTAATTCCGGACATACTTGTTTAAAATTACTTGTTCTTCATCTTAATATCAATATATACACCAGCTGGCATCTCCAGACGGGACAGAGAATCTACTGTCTTCTGAGATGGCTGAATGATATCGATGAGTCTCTTGTGAGTTCTCTGCTCGAACTGCTCTCTGGAGTCCTTGTACTTGTGTACTGCTCTCAGAATGGTAACAACCTCTTTCTTAGTCGGCATCGGAACTGGTCCGCTTACCTTAGAGCCTGTTTTCTTAACAGTATCAACGATCTTTGCAGCGGACTGATCTACCAGCTGATGATCGTATGCCTTCAGAGTGATTCTCATTACTTGACTTGCCATAAAAAAAAGCCGCCTCCTTTTCGCACTTTTTGAATAAGTACGACAAGTGGTGACTGTACACTACCCCGTGCGTTTCTTAATCCCGCACAGTCCGTTTCTACCTCAATGTTTGTAGATGTTTCATTGTATACAGTGACTTGTCGCCAGTTTCTTGACTTGACATTCGCTCCACGGAAAACCTGCCCGATTGGCAGCAACCTCGCGCTTCTTTGCTATCATGTCACAGCAAGGTATACTATACACTATCTTTTTGGAAAATGCAAGCACTTTTTTTCAATTTTTTTAACTTTTTTACTCCGAAAGTTTATCGAAGGGCGGTGGGCTTTTGATTTTACTACCGGAAGGTTATAGAGTGCCTTCGGTGAAGTGTGCAAAAGTGCTGCCCGGTTCGTTATTAAGTTTCTTCGGTGAAGCGTGCAAAAGTGCTGCCCGGTTCGTTATTAAGTTCCTTCGGTGAAGCGTGCAAAAGTGCTGCCCGGTTCGTTATCGAGTGCCTTCGGTAAAGCGAGCAAAAGTGCTGCCCGGTTCGTTATTAAGTTCCTTCGGTGAAGTGGCTTTGTCGACGGGCCCAACTCCGCGGGACCCCACTACATACTTTCAACGTAAGTGTATTTTGACAACGGGCCCGCTACAACGTCCCGTCTTGTAAAGCACATTCACCTCAGTCACTAGCCAAGAGCCGTCGGATTGCCCTTCATCGAACTTCCAGGCAGCACTCTATTGACAGGATGCGTGTTCTTTCTTATACTTATAGATGTGATTTAGGGATATCGTTCCTGTGTGATACTGAACAGTAACATTTTGAAATCATAGCAAAACATACATTATATATGATACCAGGGTCAAAAGGTCAGAAAGCCGATGCAAGCTTGCTTGCAAGAGGATTTT